>JAISGC010000089.1 GCA_031263295.1 Rickettsiales bacterium | reverse complement strand
TCGGACGCGCTTTCCCTTTATCTCAAAATCCATTCTCTTATTCTCTAATTCTCTTATTCTCTTTT
Organism: Rickettsiales bacterium; assembly: GCA_031263295.1. Classification (GTDB taxonomy): domain Bacteria; phylum Pseudomonadota; class Alphaproteobacteria; order Rs-D84; family Rs-D84; genus JAISGC01. Next base: position 3,447 of record JAISGC010000089.1, on the reverse strand, counting down.
TCATTTTTTTCTCCCTGTTTTGTTTTTGGCGCGATGCCTTCCCGCGGGTGTTCCCCTCCTTTGGACACGCACTGGCGCCGAAGGCGCCGGGGTGGTGCTTGTAACAGGCAGTGCCGTTCTTCGCCACCACCCCGTCATTTTTGCTGGGGTCTGCGACCCCCGCAAAAATGCCACCCCTCCAAAGGAGGGGAACACCGCGCGGACGGCATTGCTTGCGTCATGAAAACTTTTGGGGCGGTCGGGGAGTTCGAAAATCACTATATGAATGATTCCGCAAAGATCGCTCGATGCGGCTCCCCGACCATGCGGGAGATCCGGCCCAAATCGGGCCGAGGGCATAAAAAAAGCGGCTTCCGCCGTTCAATTTATGCGCGGATCACAGCGGAAAAAAGTTCCGCCGCATATAGTGGGCTTTCGACAGCCCGAACGCAAGCTTCCAGACTTGGTTCGTCGAGGATTATAGTTGATTTGGGATTTTTTGTAAAGCGGAAATTATGGCGGCCCGGCCTTCGCCACTTCGTGGCTTCGGCGGGCACTCAATTTTTCAACGCGCGCGCTACGCGCTTGCTTGAAAAATTGGTGGTGGAGATGATGGGGCTCAAACCCACGACCTTCTGATTGCGAACCAGACGCTCTATCAACTGAGCTACATCCCCGGCGGCGGTTATTATACATATCGGGAAACAATTTGCAAGTCTTTTTAATGACTAATGACTAATAACTAATGACTAATTTCTAATGCGCGGCAACAATTAGTAATTAGACATTAGTTATTAGTCATTAGTCATTAAAAGTCTTTACTATTGCCTCGAAAGGTGCTACAACGCCCGTGATGCTGGTTCACATACCTGTCCTTTTGGATAAAGTCCTTTTGACATTGGGCGAGGTCGAGGGACGGACGATTGTCGACGCGACCTTTGGCGCGGGCGGCTATTCGCGCGCTTTTCTTGAACGCGGCGCGCGCGTCATAGCATTCGACCGCGATCCCAATGTCGCAAAGTTCGCCGACGAGTTCCTGCAAAAATATCCCGGCCAATTCCAATTTATCAACGCGCCTTTTTCAGAAATCGCCGCGCATGCGACCGGCGCCACGGATATAGTCTTCGACTTCGGCGTTTCCTCTATGCAAATCGATTCCCCGACGCGCGGATTTTCGTGGCGCTTCGATTCCCCGCTGGATATGCGGATGGACCCGACGCGCGGGCCGACGGCCGAGGACATAATCGACAGGATGACCGCCGACGAACTGAAAGATCTTCTGCACAAATATACGAATGTGAACAAGGCGGGCCAGATGGCGCGCGCCATCAAGGGCAGCCGCCCGCGCACCACGCACCAGCTGCGCGCGGTGATTTACAATCCGCGCGATGTCGCGCCGATATTTCAGGCCTTGCGCATAGCGGTCAACGACGAAATCGGCGAAATCGAGCGCGCCGTCGCGTCGGTTCCGGCAATACTGCCCGCGGGCGGCAAATGCGTCGCGATAACCTTCCATTCGGGCGAGGATAAAATCGTCAAAGACGCGTTCCGCGAATGGACGCGCACGCCGGGCGACCCGTCGATGCCCGCGCCCGGACCGGCGGCTCCGTTCCGGCTGCTGGAATCGTTCAAGCCGTCGGACGCGGAGATAAAAAGCAATCCCCGGTCCCGAAGTTCTCACTTGCGCGCCGTTGAAAAAATCTCTATAATATAGGCACGGCTCCCCGACCATAGCGGGGATTTGGGATTGGTTCCCCTGAATCCTCGCTCGGGCCGTCCGTTTAAGACTCGCCGCCATTCGCGGCCGGTCTGCTATGCAGAAAACAAAAGGAAGATTTATGTTTAAGAGAACAGAGAACAGAGAACAGAGAACAGAGAACAGGGAAGGCGTTCGTCGTAATGCAAGGCGTTATTTCGCGCGATTCTCTGTTCTCTGTTCTCTGTTCTCTCTGTTTTTCATAGGCGCCGCAAACGCGGTGTGCCCCGTCTGCACGGTCGCCGTCGGCGCGGGCTTGGAGGGCGCGCGGATGATAGGCCTCGACGACATCATAACCGGAATATGGGCGGGCGCGTTCACCTTGATTATGATTTTCTGGACCGCGAAGTATATGGCGCACAAGGGCGTGGAGAATGCGATTTGGTATATCCTGGATGTGGCGGTCTGGTATGCGTTTTTGGGGATGCTGTATCTGACGCCGACGCTGACATACGGGGCGGACACATTGTGGGGCGTGGACAGGTTCCTGATGGGAATCGCCGCGGGCTCGGTCGTCTATTACGCGGCGGAAAAGTTCAACGCGAAGCTGCTGCATAAGAACGGCGGAAAGTCTTATTTCAAGTTTCAGAAAGTGATAATTCCGTTCGGGTCTTTGCTGGTGTTGTCCGGCGCGGCCGCTATGGTTGTATTGTTATAAATAAGAAACTAAAAACGGCAACGAAGTTGCCGTCATCCCGGCGCAGGCCGGGATCCATTGCCCGAAGGCGCGTCATAATTTATAAGTTATGACGAAGCGGAAAGCAATGGACCCCGGCCTACGCCGGGGTGACGAGTTCTTTATATTGTTGTATAATAAGAGATGCAGTGATATAAAGAGAGCAAAGGAGACGCACAATTATGAAAAAACTTACTATGGAAGAATTGATTGCGAAGACCGACGCGGCGAAAAAATCCAATCCGCTGGATTTGTCGAGCGACCAGGATTTGTCTATCGCGCTGATGAACCTGGTCTCGCTGGAAGAGCATTTCTTTTTCAGCGGCGGTAAAACCGGCAAGCCCGGATTCTATGACCTGATAAATATCGTCCGCGAAATGCGCAAGGATTTAATGACGCGCATCGTCAAGCCGAACGGCGCCGAGGACGGCGAGGTCTGGTGCATATCGAAGCATCTCTTGGCCGCGTCGATGCGGCTGATGGAGGTCGGGACCAAGGCGCAGGGCGCGGGCAAAACGGACGACGCGAAAAATCTTTTCGGCAAGGCATACGAACTCTATTCGCTGTTCTGGGGAATCAATATGAAGCTGGTCGACCTCGGCAGCGTGTCGAAGGACGAGAGCATCGACCCGAACCTTGCGGCGTGGATTGACGATAAAAAGGTATCAGGTATCAGGGAACAGAGAACAGGGGCAAAGCAATCCGGCAAAGCGCAATCTGCTTCTTGTCCGGCGCCGGTGCTTGATTCCGCGACGACGAAAAAATCCGGTTTGCTTTCGGGATTGGGGCAGTGGGTAAAAAAATCAGTAAATTGTTGTATTGAATAAAGGCGAGCGGGGTGGTGGCGAGAGCGCGCTGCGCCAAAACCAAAACAAAAAATTGCAAAGCAATTTTTTGTCATTCCCGCGGACCCGCATTGGGTCATCGGCGGGAATAGGGCTCTGAACCTTACTGCATTTGTTATCACGCGATAACATCAAGAACTCGTCATCCCGGCGCAGGCCGGGATCCATTGCCCGAAGGCGTGTCATAATTT
>JAISGC010000075.1 GCA_031263295.1 Rickettsiales bacterium | reverse complement strand
GCATCGCGGCCGCAATCTCGCGCGCCATCTGGCCGGTCGAGGAAAGGTTCCGCGCGTGCAGCCAAATCAAATCGCCCTTGGGCCGGTCCTCGGTCGGATTGCCGAGCCGCTCGTGATAGACGGCCTTGTTCTCCTTGGCCCACGGGCGCAGCGCCGCCCACTGGAACGGAAACGCGATGAATCTTATAAAGCGATAGAGCCACATAATTAAAACCTTCGGTTGGGGTTAGGGCCAGGGGTTAGGGGTTAGTGCAACTCGCGACAGCGTTTGTGATAAAATAATAAACGCCGCAACAAGTTCCACCAACCCCTAACCCCTGACCCTAACCACTATCTGCACACTATAACATACGGCCGGGCGGATGCAACCTCGTCTATTCCGGCCGGGCATTCGATGCAGTTGAAGCGCCGGTTTTTGGAATATGGCGCGCCGATCGGGACGATCGCGGCGGCCAGCTCCGGTATGTTCGCGCGCGCCGCGTCGACATAGCGCGCGTCGGGAAATCCGAAATACAAATCGCCCGCGCAATTGCCCGCATAGCACGCGCGCGATGCGGCGGCCGCGGGATTCGGCACGCAGTCGGCGCTGCAATCTTCTTTCACAATCATCTGCTCGCAGTCGTTGCACGAGACCAGCCGGCCGCGCAGGGCGCCCGCGAATCCGCCGCCGACAATCTCGCCGAAGACGCGGTCGCATTTCTTGGCGCCCTGCGCCGCGGCCGCGGCAACGCATTCCCATTGCATAGTCTCGTAATTCATCTCGGCGTTTTGATTCGCGGGGCAGTCGGGCTTGCCCGCGGGCGCAACGCAGGTCCAGACGCCGTCGGTCATCACCGCGGTTTGCGGCGAGACGCATATCGGACGGCGCGACGCATCGGGCACGCATTGCGCGGCGTCGGCATTCCAGATATAGTCGCCGCTGCAAACGGGCGCGGCGTTCCGGCCGGCGCAGGCCCATTTGTTCTGGCGGTAAATCTGCATCTCGCCGGGCTTGCATCTTATCTTTTCAAGCTGCTTGGCGACGGCGGGATTTTTTTTGCCCGCGACGGCGTATTGGGTTATATAGGCCAATTGCCCGTCCTCGAACGCGGCCTCTTTCGCGATGACTTTGGAAATCTCGCGCCGCGTGCCGCCCGACGACATTATATAGGGCGTCTTGTCTTCGCCGATTTGGATGATGCCGAAGTTCGCGGCGTATGGATAATCGCGGCCGAGGAGTTCGAGCGTTTTTCCCGCGCCGTTCTCGCTGACTATGCCGGTCGTCGTGATGATATAGTTGTCGGTAATTTTTCCGACTTTGTCGGGCACGCATTCCTTGGCCGCGCGTTTTTCGTCGGCGCAGATTTTCCGCGTCGATATTTCGTATCGCGCGGCGCAGGGGATTGCGGATTCGATTTCATCCTCGGCCGCGACGCCGCCCTGCTCGTCGAGAATCAGCGCCTCGCTGTGCGCCTGCAAAACGCAGGCCAGGACCGATTTCAGATTCGCGACCTCGGCGGCCTCCGCGCGGGTCTGACCGGTCTGAACATCGGGCGCATCCATAAAATAATATCCCGCCATAAACACCGCCAGTAAAAGAATCACGAAAATATTCACGAACCGATTTTAGAAAAAGAAATAAAATTATGAAAGGAGAAAATGTTCCGGCGGCGCGTCGTCCGGCGACGCGGCCGCCGCTTGCAATCCTTGCGCATTAGTGTAGAATGCGGCGGTCGTCCCCATAGGCCAACTGGATAGACCCGCGGTTTCCTAAACCGCTAATGCAGGTTCGATTCCTGCTGGGGACACCACCCTTCGCGGCTGCGCCGCTTCCGACTTCGCCAAGGCTTCGTCGGACAGGTCGGGTGGCAGGCCACCGATTTTTATTTGCCCGGGCCGGTTTTGATGCTATAATCGCAACGCGCGGGGCAAGCCCGCGCCGGATTTAACAACCCGTATATAGGCGTCAGAGATGACGATACTATCTCCAACTTCGGTTGGAGTGCGCGAATATATTGAATAAGCGCACAATACCTATATATTGTTGTTAAACTCCAACCACCCTTCGCGCTGTTGCGCTTCGGGTGGCAGGCCATCTTATATTTATATGATGGTTTCACACCGCACAATCCGGCCTAACAACCGGGCAGCCCGTTTATTTCTTTCCCAAATACTTTTCCGTCATTGCGGCGATGGCGGCGGAGTCGATGCGGGTGAAGAGATTGTCCGGGACCGCGAATGTTTCGTCGTCCGCAATGCGGCGCTCGAATTGCGTCGGCCACGAGAGGTCGCGTTTGGCGCCGAAAATGCCCAGCATTTTTTCCGCCGCCGCCGGAATAAACGGCGCCGAAACGCGCGCGTAAAAATCAATCAACTGGAAACACTCGTTCAGTATCGCGCCAGCGGCCGCCGCGTCGCCGTTCTTTATCAGCGTCCAAGGTTCGGCCGCGGAAAAATACTCGTTTCCAATCGACCATAATCCGCGGAGCGCCTCGACCGCTTTTCTGAACTCGCAGCCATCCAATGCAGTCGTCAGCTCGCCCAGCTTTTCATTCAACTCCGCGTCGTTCATTTTCGCGCCCGCCGCCGGAACCTTCAAGCCGAAGTTTTTCTCCGCAATCTTGCACACGCGCGAAACGAAGTTGCCGAGTATTCCATTCAGGTCCTTGTTCACGATGTCTGCGAAGCGCTGGATAGTAAAGTCCGTGTCGTCGGTCTCGGGCGCGTTCGTAATAAGGGCGTATCGCCACGCGTCGGCGGGCGCGTCGTCAAGCGCCTGGTCCATAAATATCCCGCGGTTTTCCGATTTGGAAAACTTGCCGCCCTCGAAGTTCAGAAAGCTCAAACCCTTTAACATATCGACGGTTTTCCAGCCGTCATTTACGGCCAGCTCTTGCTCGGGGAAAAACACCGAATGAAACTTCACATTGTCTTTGCCCATAAACTGCGCATAGTGCGTCTCGGGATTTTTCCACCAGTCCGCCCAGTTCGGATTCGCGGCCTGCGATATGGACACATACCCCCAGGGGGCATCGAACCAGACATAGAAAACTTTATCCTCGAATCCGGGCTTGTTCACCGGCACGCCCCAGTCAAGGTCGCGGGTTATCGATGTGTCGCGGAGCCCCTCGTTCGCCCAGCCGTTCGCAATATCGCGCGCGTATTTCGACCAGTGCGGCGCGTGCGCGGCCAGCCAATCCTTCCATTCGCCCTCGATTTTCGACGCAAGAAAAAATAGATTTTTCGTCTCTCGCATTTCGACCGCGCCGCCAGAAATCGCGCTCCGCGGATTTATCAGTTCCTCAATCTCGAATGCTGCGCCGCATTTGCCGCACTCGTTGCCGAGCGCATTCTCGTGCCCGCATTTCGGACAGGTTCCGCGAACATAGCTGTCGGCCAGGAACATTTTATCGTCGACGCCGTATGGCTGAATCGTGACGCGTTCTTCGATAAGTCCGTTCGCGTCGAGTTTGGAAAATATTTCGTGAATCAGTTTTTCGTGCGCGGGCGTGTGCGTGCGTCCGTAAAAGTCGAAGGACAGATTAAAATCGCCGATCGATTTTTTCTGCTTTTCATACCACTTGTTGTTGTATTCCAAAACGGGCAGGCCTTCTTTTTTCGCCGCGATGAGCGATTTCGTTCCGTGCTCGTCCGCGCCGCACACGAACAGAACTTCGTCCCCGCGCGCGCGACAGAATCGCGCGTAAATATCCGACGGCAAAAGGCACCCGACCAAGTGCCCCAAATGCAAATCTCCGTTCACATAGGGCAGCGCGGAGGTTATCAATATTTTTTTCGCCATAGTGTTTTCCTTCTATGATAAATCGTCTAGAACAAGCAACAGCATAAAGAACTCGTCACCCCGGCGCAGGCCGGGGCCCATTGCCCTCACGCAAGTCATAATTTATAAATTATGACGCGCCTTAAAGCAGTGGACCCCGGCCTGCGCCGGGGTGACGCTCGTTGTTAGGCTGTGCTAAATCTTACAGGTTATTATACTAGTATCATCTTATTGCATTTGCAAGAAAATATGATTTAATCCGCGCTATGTCGTTAAAGTTCAATCTTATCACAACGGAAGGAAACGCGCGCCGCGGATCGGTCGAGACTGCGCACGGAACATTCGAGACTCCCGCATTTATGGCGGTCGGAACGGCGGCAACCGTGAAGGCCATGCGAATGTCGGAAGTCGCCGCGACCGGAACGCAGGTCGTGCTCGGCAATACTTATCATCTGATGATGCGGCCGGGCGCGGATTTAATCGAGCGCCAGGGCGGTCTGCACAAGTTTTGCTGCTGGTCCGGCCCGATACTGACCGACTGCGGCGGATTCCAAATTATGTCCCTCTCGGGCCTGGTTAAAAAAAGCGAAGACGGCGTCGAGTTCACATCGCACATCGACGGCGGCGTGAAGCATTTTATGACGCCCGAAAAATCCGTTCAGATTCAGCATCAATTGGACAGCAATATCACAATGGCATTGGACGAATGCCTGCACCTGCCCGCGCCGCGGGACGAAATCGCAGCGAGCATCGAAAAAATCAATCGCTGGGAGCGGCGCAGTTTCGACGCGTTCATCGACCGGCCCGGCTATGGCATTTTCGGAATTGCGCAGGGCGGCGATATGCCGGACCTGCGCCGCGTTTCCGCCGAGGCGCTGACCCAGATTCCGTTCGACGGATTCGCAATCGGAGGTCTTGCGGTCGGCGAGCCGCAGTCCGTGATGTTCGATATGATTGAAATCGAAAACGAGATTTTGCCCAAAGACAAGCCGCGGTATTTGATGGGCGTCGGCACGCCGCTCGATATTCTCGGCGCGGTGGAGCGCGGCGTCGATATGTTCGACTGCGTGATGCCGACGCGCGCGGGCCGCACCGCCCAGGCCTTTACCGAGCGCGGCACAATCAATCTGAAAAATGCAAAGTTTAAGGAAGACGCGACGATGCTGGGTCAGACGGGTCTGTCGCTCGCTTACATTCACCACTTGGTCAAGGCGAACGAGATGCTGGGCGCTATGATTTTAACCGAGCACAATCTGCGATTCTATCAAACCCTGATGCGGGGCATCCGCGCCGCCATCGAGCGCGGCGAGTTTGCCCGGTTCAAGCGCGACTTTACGGAAAAATATCAAAACCTGAAA
>JAISGC010000065.1 GCA_031263295.1 Rickettsiales bacterium | reverse complement strand
TCGCCGCCTTCGCAATCGCCTTTTTCGCAGGCCGTTTGCTCTTCGGCGTTTCCATATACATCGGGGTGAAGAAATGCGTCATTTTATATTCCTTTTTTTATAAAGCGGCCGCCACATTGATGCAGAATAGAATAAGGGCAGTAATCAGAACAAACACTCCGACATTTGTTCCGAAATTAAATAACCTTTCATTCTTGCCGTATAGCAGCGACAACAACAAGCCCATCGCGACCCCGGCCAGTAACAGCCACAAAACCACTTTCGGAAACAATGATATTTCAATTCCGACATAATCATAGACAGGGCAGACCATCATCAGCAATGTCAGCGCGAATATCAGCAACGGATGAAATATCCCATTCTTTTCCATATTGCTTTCCATTCTATATCTTTATACCCAGTCGGTCAAGAGCGGTCGTCAGAAATAATACTTCACGCCCGCCAAGGCCGTCAGGTTATAGGTCAGGCCCGTGCCGAACTTATAGCCCAGTCCGTAATCCTGTTCGCTTCCATACCACAGGGACGCCTTGCCGCCGATGTCGAACGACCAGCTTTCGTCGAGCTTTAATTCCTGGCCGATAAGCAATTGCCCCATCGGAGAAATCGTCTGAACATCGTTCGATCCTTGCAGATTCTGCTTGGTATCGATTATCGCCATACCCGCGCCGAAGCCCAGATAAAATCCGCTGTCGTAAGTCCACAGCCCGTCGAAGTTCGCGTATTTCACGGATTCCGTAAAGATTATCGCGTCGCCGTGGCCGTCCACGCCGAACGATTCCTTGTCCTGGTATTCCGTAATCATCCCGAGGTCTATCTGGATGCGCCAGTTTTTCTTTATCCACTGACCGAAGTTCAGCTCGATGTTCGGCGCCATTCCGAACGACACTTTCTCGTCCGCGGTGCCGTCGGGCGTGACATAGCCGTGGTTGGTCATATTGATTCCGCCCTTCGCGCCCAGATACCATCCGGTCTTGGCGTTCGCCGCGGTTGCCAATGCGATCATCGAAATCGCCGCAATCATTTTTTTCATTTTTGTTTTCCTTTTGTTTTTTATTTTTATTTGTCGAAGACCATCTTCCCGCCGATATAGGCCTGGATGATTTCGACGCCGTTCATATAGAGCGCGTCGACGCGCTGGCCGTTCATATACAGGCCGAACTCGCCGACGCAGGTCGCATTCGCCGCGCCGTTGTTCGCCGCATTGTATCCGGCATTGCAGTGCGTGATGTTTATCGGACAGGCTGCGATGCTGGCGGCGCCCGCGATATATGTCCAGCCGGTTGCCTTGGCGGGCGCGTTCGTGCAGTTCGCGCAAGCGAGCGCGTTCGCCGTGCCGCTGGTTCCGTGGGCCGCGTCATAGTATCCGGTCGAGCACTCATAATTGAACTGGCAGACATTATTATAGTTCACCAGCGCCGCCGCCGCGGTTATTGTTCCGTTCGTGCCGGTTGCCGCGACGCAGGACATCTGGCACTGGGCCTCGGCCGTTTTGCCGAGCAGCGAACCCGACTGGTAATTCGCCGGGCAACTTGTGAACGAGCCCGTCGAGCCCTGGTTCGTCGTCTCTGCGGCGGCGCGCCATCCGGCGACCGGAATATCCGTGCAGGCGGCGTTCGCGGCCGCGACATATTTTCCGGCGGCGCAGTTCGTCTTGCATTGCGTCGCGGCGGTCTTGCCCGCCGTTGTGTCATAAGTGTAGTTGGAATTGCACGCGTCGCAGGCGGTCTTCACATTCACCGCATCCGTATAGGTCGCGCCTGCGCATTGGGCGCAGGAAATCGTTCCGGCGCTGCCCGTCAGGGATGCGCCCGCCTTGGCCTTTATCGCGACCTTTTGGTCGAATGCGCCCCAGGTCGTTGCGTTGGTCGCCGTTTGGCGCAGGACGCCCTCGTTGCAGAATGAGCTTATCGCGGTCGCGCTGCGAATCTGGGTGCATTGCGTCACGGCGATCATTCCGACTTGCGTGTCATAGGCGAAGCCGGTTGTGAGGGGCGGACAGGTCGAGCAGGCCGAAGCGCCCGCGCCCGACCAAGTTCCCGGGCCGCACTGGGTCGTCCCGCTGGACGCGGACGCGACGCCGTCGGTTATCGTTCCCGTCGTTCCGGGGCAGGCGGATCCCGCGTCGCACGGGACGCAGGACGCTTGGGAATTGGACCATCGTTTGCCCGCGGCGCAGGTATAGGTCGCGACGCACGAATAGCTTGCCGCCGCGATTTGCGGGAGAGAGAGGATAAAAAGAGAGATTAAAAGTTTCTTCATTACTTGTATTTTAACGACTAACGACTAACTACTAGTGACTAACGATGTGCCCGCCGTCGCGCCGCCACTAGTCACTAGTAGTTAGTCACTAGTCGTTATATTTACGGTGCCGCCACATAAACCAATTTCGTCGGGTTGGCCGCCGAATATGCCTGGGCCTCGGCCGCGGTCTTGGCGACAAAGGGCTTGTTCGACAAATCGTCATAACTGCCGCTGGTCGCGACATCTGCGAACGACGGCTTGTTCAGAATCTGGGCGTCGCCGGATGCGGCGGACCAATCGGACTTCACATTGACCTGCGCGCCCGCCTCGACCGCGTTCAGTTTCGCGACGCCCACCGTCGTGATTCCGCTGTTTATCGCGGCGTTCTGGTCGGCCGTGAACGGCGTCTCGTTTATTCCGTATTCATAGACCCACGAGCTGCCCGAATATTGATAGCGCACTTGGCCGCCCGTGAACGGCGATGGGGCGGATTCGTCCGCGAGAACCACCGCATAGTCTCCGCGCGACGGCGTATAGGCGGCGCCGCCGTTGTAATAGCTGGCCGCGCCGGACAATGCCGCCTTGTTAGGAAACGGGTCGCCCGACGCGTTAAAGTTCACCGGGTTTGCGGCGATGGTTTGGACGGACTCGGCGACAAACGCTTTGTCCGCCAATTGGTTCGCGGCCGATGCCGCCGCCGGGACCGCGGCGGCGACATTGCCGAGCGTCGTCTTGTCCGCGTTCGTGTAATTATTATCCGTGTGGACATAGGCTGCATCCGAAACAAAATTGCTGTCGTTGTCAAGGTCTGATGTTGCGGTCGGGATTTCGTCCGTGGTCGCGAAATCATCCAGCGCGTCGGCCTTTATATAGCCCGCGTCGTTGGTCAGATCCCCGGTATCGGTCGGGATGCTGGTTATATTGGCCTTTTGCGACAGGCCCGAGTCGACATAACCCTTGGTTGCGATTACCGGCTCGGCCACGGCCGCTCCCATGGCGCCGATCCCTATTATAAATGCAATTATTTTTTTCATATCTGTTTAGGATTAGGACTAGGATTAGGACTAGGTGTGGCTCGTTATCGCGCATCCGCGCTATCACAAGGTTCACCTAGTCCTAGTCCTGATCCTAGTCCTCCTTTATTGTCCCGTATAACTATCGCCCGTAATCGTCGCCCAGACGAACCCGCCCGCGCCGTCCGAAGACAGAACGCGCGCAGTCGCATCGCTGGCCGCGACCGGCAATGTCGCCTGCTTGGTCGCAAGCCCCGCCGCGACCGCGCCCGATGTAATCAGGCTTGTCGACGACGCCGTTCCGCCGCTCGTCGCGTCCACCGCAAGCTCGTTGACCGAGCCGGCCACGCCGGAGTTGGTTATGACGCTGCCGTCGGTTCCGCCGCCGATTTTATCCTGCTTGCCGGAAATATCGCCGCTGGTTAAATACAATGCGTCGTTGTTCAGCTCGGAGATATTCGCGCCGGGCTGCAATGCGGTTCCCGCGAGCGTTCCCTGCGCCGTGGTCGCAAAGCCGTCCGTCCGGTTGATGAAGTTGTCGAGAATGGTTTGGACCGCCGCCGCATCGCCATTCGCGTCGAAATCGTCCGCATCCGCAAAGGCCGCGGTGCCGAGCGTTCCGCCGTCAACCAGATTTCCATCTGCACCAAGCGTCGCGACATTTCCAGCCGCCGCCGGAATCGCCTTGTCCGCCTTGCCGGTTATGTCGGTCGTGTTATCATTGTCGGCCGCCCAGGTAAAGCCGCCCGCGCCGTCCGATTTCAGAACCTGGCCCGCCGTCGCGCCCGCGGGCAGGGTATTCTGTTTCGTCGCGAGGCCATCCGCCAATTCCTGGCCGGTCGCATAGCCCGTCAGCGTCGCGTCCATTTCCGTTTCGCTGACGAATTGGGAATCGTTGGCCAAGTCGCTGACTTTCGTCGGAATCGCCGACGAATCCGCCTTGGTCGCGAGACCGCCGTCCACATAGCCTTTTGTCGCGATAACTGTATCGGCCGCGGCCAGCGACGGCGCCGCGGCAAAAGCCAACAGGGTGAGGATGTGTTTTTTCATTTTTGGTTCTCTTTTGTTTTGGTTTTATTGTTGTTTTCGTTTTTTTTTAATTTCTCGTAATGACTTATGCACCCGCCTTGTCATATGTTCATAACCATTACCCCGTCATAGGCCTTCGGCCGATGCCACACCTTCTCCAAAGGAGAAGGGGAATTGCGCTCTGGAATAATCCCTTCGCACTAACCCCTTCCCCTGGTCCCTAACCCCTAATAACTATCCGGTGTGAAGGACACCTTCGACCAGGCGCCGTTGACAATCAGATATGTGTTCCCATCCGCGCTCGGCAAACTGGCCGAGCCGTCGCCCGCCTCACCTTGCGGCCCCGTGATGTCCGTCAGCGCAACCAAATTATTCCACGCGGCATCCCCGACATTGCGCCATTGGATATAACCCGCCGCAACCTGCAACTGAATATTTTTTCCATCCGCTCCCGCGGCTCCGTCTTGGCCGGGCGCTCCCGGCGTTCCCGGCTGGCCCTCGGCCCCCGGCGCGCCCGCGGCGCCGACGAGATCCGCGACCGCGACCAGATTATTCCAGTTCGCATCGCCGTCGTATTGCCACTTTATATTGGTGCCGTCATTTGTAAGAAGTATCTCGCGGCCGTCGGCGCCATCTGCGCCCGGCGCCCCGTCGTTGCCATCTTGACCCGGCGCTCCGTTCTGACCGAACGAAGCGATAAACTCCGCCTCGGTTCCAGTGTGTCCGTTATCGAGCCAACTTTGATAGGCCGACTTCCCATCGGCTCCACGCGGTCCCTCGACACCATCTCGACCCTGGGGCCCTTCGGGTCCCGTCGCTCCGGGCGCTCCGTCTTGTCCGTCCTGACCCTGTGGTCCGCGCAATGCGGACAATGCAATCAGATTCTGCCAAGCCGAGTCGCTTTGATATTTCCATTGAATATTCGTGCCGTCGTTTTGCATCACGACCTGTTTGCCCTGCATGCCATTTAACGACAGCGCCGCAATCGCGTCGTCGACATAGGTTTCCGTAGCGTATCCGGTCAAGTCCACATTCACATTCGCCAACGCGTCCGACAATTCGTCCTTCGTCGCATAGTGGCCGGGCAAGTCGCGCAGAAGATTATCCGCCCAGTCCTTCCAGTCGGCCAGCCCCGCGGGTATGTCGCCGCCGCCGCTGGTCCCCGGCGAGTTGGAATTGTTCTTGCCGCCGTTGACGACAAGCGTCTTTCCGGCGGTCGTCGCCTTGTCCTTTATATAGCTTCCAATCGAAAGCCGCGCGGACGAATTCGTCGCGGATCGCGCCTTGGATATTGTCGGCGCCGCAAGCGCCGCGCCCGCGAAAGCCGCGGAAATTGCAATAAAAGAGACCAATTTTTTCATTTGCGATAACCCCTCCTGCCCGTCATTTTATCACAAATCGCGTTTGTAAAAAAGCGGATTTTCCTGCCCCCGCTTGCGGGGGCGGGATAGATTCGCTTGGCGGCGCGGGTCGCAGACCCTGCCGCCTAGCGAATCTTGGGTGGGGGCTCATCTGGGAAAGCAAAATTATTCAGAGGGGCAGGGAGAAAATAAACCCCCACCCAAGATTTCGTAGGTTCGCGAGCGTTGCTCGCTCGCCAACGAAATCTATCCCGCCCCCATAAATGGGGGCAGGAACCGCGCTCTGTAATCAATTTTTTTTCCTCGCGCGATATTGCAAAAAAGTATATTATTCGACAAACAAAACACAGGAGAAAAGAATGAAAAGATTCGTCGCATTTGCAGCCATCGCTCTGCTCGCGGGCGCCGCGTTCGCGTCGTGCCCGTCCGGTTATGTCAGCGTCGATGTCGGAGACCTTTACCAAGTGGTCCCGGGCGATACCTGCCCGTCCGGCTATGTCGCGATAGACACATCATTGAAAATCCCCGACGGAGACAGCCTGTGCGATTCCGCGAAGGGAACCTGCACCGGGTCGTGCACTTATACGCCGTGATTTAGTGATTAGTGACTAACGACTAGTGACTAATGTTAGTCGTTAGGCGTTAGTCACTAGTCGTTAAAAAACAGAGACAATGAATTGATGAAAAGAATATCCGCATTTTTATTTTTTCTGCCCGTTGCGGCGTTCGCGTCTTGCCCGTCCGGTTATGTCGAGGTCGATGTCGGAAATCTGTATCAGGTCGTCGAGACCGGAAGCTGTCCGTCGGGTTATGTCGAGATAGATACTTCGTTGAAGATGCCGTCGTTGTCCGACACCTGCGACCCGTCGAAAGGAACCTGCATCGGAAGCTGCACATACACGCCGTAAAAAATCCGCCGAAGGCGGATTTTTTAATTCATAATTCGTAATTCACAATTCATAATTGGTCCCGGAAATACGGCGTAGCGCCCGCGAGACGCACCACCCCGGCCGCTCCGGGTCTGCGACCCTTCGCGGCCACCCCTCCAAAGGAGGGGAACACAAGTTGGACGGCATTGTTTTATTTATTCGCGAACTCGCAAAAACCTTCGTTCGTGTCGCAGCGGGAAATCACGCTCTCGCTGACGAAGAATCCCTGCGGATGCAGACAGGCGCTGCAAACGGACGGCGCCTCGGTTCCGATGTGCCAGTTGCCGCAGTTCGTGCAGCGCCACATCACAACCTTGTCCGACTTGAACAGCGTGCCCGCTTCGATTGCGTCGGCCAGCGCCTTGTAGCGCGACTCGTGATAGCGCTCGGCCATCCCGATATTTTTCAGGACCGCGGCGATCGCGTCGAATCCTTCGGCCGCGGCGATTTGCGCGAATTCTGGATACATAATCGTGTTTTCCTCGTGCTCGCCGAATTGCGCCGCGCGGAGGTTTTCAAGCGTGGTGCCGATTTTCCCGGCCGGGAACGCGGCCGATATTTCAATCATCCCGCCCTCCAAATACTTGAACAGGCGCTCGGCGTGCTCCTTTTCCTGGGCGGCGGTTTCCTCGAAGATTTTTCCGATGGCCTCGAAGCCGTCTTTTTTGGCCTGCGACGCAAAAAATGTGTAGCGATTGCGCGCTTGGGATTCGCCCGCGAACGCGGTCAGAATGTTTTTTTCGGTCTTCGTGCCCTTTAACATAGCCATAATTTTTCCTTTTTGTTGTCGCCGGGAGCATAGCAATTGGAAAAAGAAAATGCAATATGAAAAATTAGTG
Organism: Rickettsiales bacterium; assembly: GCA_031263295.1. Lineage (GTDB taxonomy): Bacteria > Pseudomonadota > Alphaproteobacteria > Rs-D84 > Rs-D84 > JAISGC01. The sequence goes on along the minus strand of JAISGC010000065.1, from coordinate 1,821 downwards.
AATGTTGAACGGCCCGGCGGTCAGCGTCAATTCGTTCTGCTGCTTGTTTCCGCGCAGCGAGAGAATCTTACCGGAACCAAGGCTTTCTATTTTCGCATCGCTCGGTAATTTTGCGACCCAGACGGCCAGCTGCTTGCCGGAGCATTCGCCACGCGCCAGCGCATCCGACAAAGCCTGCGCGCGCCGTATCGCGGTCGTGAAGTTCTCATACGCTATAATATTGTTTATTTTTCCGTCGCCTTTGCTGACCGCGATCGCGCCGGGAAAATAGTTTGTAAGGCTGAAAAAATTCGCAGATGTCTTTCCGACGCTCGGAAAATCAACAAGATAGAAATTGCCGCCCCCGAAATCCTCGGCGAAAACGGATTGACCCGCCGTGTTCAGCGCAGACGCGCGGTCCGGCTGTCTCACTCCGCCGCCGCCGGTTATCAGATTCACCGCGACTTGTCCGGCTCCTGTCGCCAACAATCCGCCCGCCATCGATTTGACGCTGACACTTGCAGCGGCCGATGCGCCCGAAGGTGCAGCTCCGCCAATCACGAACCCAGGGGTTCCACCCGCGGTCATCGGGCCCAATGTGGTTCCGGCCGTAGCCACAGTCGGCATATACGGCTGTCCGACTACGGCACCGACCGGCAGCTGTCCAGCGGCGAGCCCCGCTCCGGCGGCAGGTATCGCCGGTGTCGGGTTGCCACCGACAAACATATTTCCATCAAGCATGCTCTTCGCGCATTTTTCATCATCAAAAATATTCTTTGGGAAAGCGCCGTATGACAGCGCGGCCCCTGCGGAGTTCGGGGCGATTATAATCGTCGATTTTTCAGGAGAGAAATAAAACAAGCTCGGAATATCCAGCGTGAATTCCAAGATGTTGCCATTGAACTCCATCTCTATAATCGGGCTTTGATAACCCGCCCCAGCCGCCGACCATTCTCGCGCTATATTGTGCATCGCGGTTTCGCCGCAGCCGGACTTCATTGCGTCCGCAAGAATCCGCATATATTCGCGGACATGCCGAGCGTCGCCCATGGTGGGGTCCAATTCCGCATATCCCTGGGATTTGAGATAATCGCTGACCTTGTTCGTGAAGTCATTTTTCGCCAGCATCAGGCAGTCCATTATCCTGTCCGCGCGCGCGGCGGGCGCGATAAACATTGCGATTAAAAGTAAAAATATTTTAATCATAGTTTTAATGGTATCTTTATCCTACGCCCGCTGCTTGGGTCTAGCTCCGCATCTGGATCCGTCTTGCCCGGGGAGAATCCCGGACAATAACTCGCAAGCGATGCGGCGTCTTTCTGATTCTCATACCAAGGACAGCAACGCGAATCATTCGGACATCCGCCCGCAACACACAAGTTCTGAAGCCCGGTCTTGGCCAGTTCGTCGCAACGCCCGGCAATATACTGCGCGGAGCAATAGAGCTGATAGTTTGCTTGATTGTTGGCCTTGAAGTAAGGACAGCATTCGGATTCTTTGGGATAAGCCGCGCACAACACCGCCGTATTGCCCCGCAAACGCTCTTTGTCAAACTTTTCCCAATCTGTCGGATACCATTGCTTGAAGCGGCCGTCCGGCTCTTTTGTCTGCCAATATTTTTTGCAGGTCTCGTCCGTAAGATTCCTGACATCGTCGCAATACTGGTCAAGATTAGTCGCTTTCAGCAGCTTATTTCTTGCGACCTCGCGCCCCTCTTGAAGCTCCAACTCCTTTTTCTGCCGCTCATACATAGTCGAGTCTTTTTCGACATTGACGCCCTGGCCGTAAGTAGCATAGACATTGACATGCGGATCCTGCCAACCCTCGCGTTGAGCATTGACC
>JAISGC010000064.1 GCA_031263295.1 Rickettsiales bacterium | reverse complement strand
TGCACAGCAGATCGCGGCCACGCCGAATAAATATGTCTTTATCCTTGGACGCGGCGGATTACCGAAATTGGAACAGGCGGGCCTTTTGACGCCGGACGCGCATTATGTTTATTCGATGTGGTCGGGATATAAAGAAAAACTTGCCAAGGATGTCGTCGATAAAATGAATGAGCGCGGCGTGCCGTTGACAAGTATTCACACCAGCGGCCATGCGGATGTTCCGACACTGCGGCGCTTTGTCGCGGCGATAAAGCCAAAGCGACTGGTTCCGATACATACATTTTATCCAGCGCAGTTCTCCGACTTGTTCGGCGAATTGGCATCGGTCGAATTGCATAACGACAATGAATCGTTCGAGGCATAACAAACAAAAGGAGTTCACATATGACAAAAACAAAAATAATAATCCCGTTGCTGTTGTTAGCGGCCTGTTCCAAATCCGGAATCTTTAACGATGTGCCGCAGGAGCAATCCCGCGCCTGCAAGGGTTTTAACGAATCCAAGCCGGAGTGGATTATCCAACACAATTCAACGCCGATGCAGAGCGAATCCGGCTTTGTGTATTTTATGGGCCAGCAGGAAGCGCGAAATATCGATGTAAATCGTTCGCAGTTGATTCGGTCGGCCGAAAACGATGCCCGCGACAAGGCCGCCGCATTGATAGAAACGAGATTGCAAAGCATCTTTCAGAATGTTCAAGAGGGCTATCAGAATAGCAACTCGCAAACGCAATATGTTTCAACGGAAACCCGCAATATAGTATTGAAAAACGCCATTACCGCCGAGCAGTATTGCGAAGATGTCATGCAACCGATTGGCCTATTAAACAAGTATTCGTCGACTCCGAATTACTTCGGACAAAATACGGAGTATGAATACAAACAGCGCATATATGTTCGCGTCAAAATCTCGGAATCGCAAATTAGGGATTACGGCCGCAAGGAAATAGAAAAAACAATTTCCAAGGATTTGCAGAACAAGGCAAATAATCTTTGGGAAAAATCCATTTCGGAGATGTAAATATAAAGGTATAAAAAATGGAAGTTATACCGCGCAAAATATCCAACAAGTTCTTACACGACCTAGCGCATGAAACTGGCATATTGAATCCTATTCTAAAAGCGGTCAAGGCCGATGCCGGCCTGTCTTTGCAAATACGGAATGGCTACATAACGATTTATTATCTCGGCCTGCGGCTCTTGGCAGTAAAAGCCAGCGCAGAGAAGTATATCGGCTCCATAGACCCGGATTATGGATATGCGGGCGATTGCTCTGCCGCGATTTGCAATATAAATGACAGCAAGATTATAACCGGAACATTTGCCGCCCGCAAAAAGGCAATCGAATCAAAGGCAAAAAATGCCGAAGAGAGAAAGTTTCAGCAAAGGTTGCTCCGCAAGAACAATGCCGGCTATTTCTGCATTGTCGATATTGAGGTTAGGATTCCGGAAAAGATCGCAAAGACATTATTCAAGGAACAGCGGCATCTTCCGCAATTCGATATGGTCGGACTAATAGGACTTGGCGGCGGCGCTTATAGGCCGGTGCTGATAGAAAACAAATACGGGGTCGGAGCCCTTGTCGGGAACGCTGGAATAAAAATGCACGCGAATGATATGTCAAAGTTTGCATTTTCAGACGCTTGGCAGGATTATATGGACGAATTTGAGGCGCAGGCCACGCAGATGCGAAAACTGGGGCTGATTTACATAGATGACCATTTTTACATAGACCGCTATGCTCCGCCGGAGTTTTTGTTTATATTCGGCAATATGCCAAAGCCGTTTTCCGAAGTAAAGATGCTGATGCAGGTCGCCGATAATGAAATCCGAAAGAACGCAGGCACAAAGAAAAGTTATCTATTATCCGGCAAACATTTGGAATCGGTCAAACAGGTTGAAGATTATACGGATGATGATTTGCGGTATGATGCTCATTACTGGCCGAATTATACGCACGCGCATCGCGGTCTATCGTGGAATAGTGGCAAAGTTTCTCCGCAAACAGAACTTTCTTTGGAACGAATCTATCAAATTGTAAATCCGAAAACGGATTCAGAGGTTGATGGAAATCCGCCGGACAAGCAGTATCATACATTATCCTAGTGCAAGTTGGATTCCACCATACATAAAAGAATCTGATGGACTTTCAGAATAAAATCTCTATTTGGCATATTCGGGTTGATTTCCAGCATCTGCAATCCGAGGAATGAAAGTTTTTTATGGTCTAGGATTTGCCGCTTTTTACCGGCCTCATTTGCAATGATTTTATAAACGGCATTTATGAATTGCTTTGCAAGATTGACATTATCGGGCAATTTATCAAGACAGGAAATAACCCCTAAAATACCAGTATTGTCCGGCATATTCAAGAATAACAATAACGATTTTTTGATTTCCGCCGCCGCCATTTCATCTGGCATTCTGATTTTTACCCATTCATTCATATAGGCGGACTCTATTGTAGCGCCGTCGTCTTTTAGAAAACTGGAAATTGTATCAATGCTGCAATTGATAGCAAAAAAGTCTTCGCCCAAAAGCGGAAAGTATATTTGTATGATTTCTCGGAATGCGGCCAGCGCATTCGGAAAATATATGTCTAGAAAGTCCGACAGGTTCTGCTCTATTGGCTCATCCTCTTCAAGAATGAGGATGTTCGGTTTTTCCCCATATAGGCGTTTTATATCGTCGTTAGCATTTCTGCTTTTTATGAAAAGCAATACTGGTTGGCTAATTTGCAATGCCAGAATAGTGGCAAGTTGGCTTGGTGCTAGTTTATCTTCGACATCGGAAATAAATATCTTGAAGTAGTCAGCAAGCGTGATATACATGGCCGATTCAATCAATGAACCTCTGCAAATCTCGGAATCATTGCATTTTAATCTATCTAAAAAGACCTCCTCTAACTTCCGATTAAAAAAATCCGTCTTTGCGATAAAGATAGTGTATTGTTGATTAAATTGCGGATTTTTGAGAAATTGCAGTATTTGCATTATAACACCCCTTGCAATTTCAATAATGACAAAAATAGCCGAGTTTTGATTTCGTCGGTCAATATCCGATAATTAGGGCTGTAAATTACCTTTTTATACCGATTCACAATAATTGCCAAATCCTCGTTATTAGGATTGCTCGCTTGCAGGGATTCCGCTATTCTTAAAAGCAAATACCATTCAGTAGTTTTATACTTTTGAGCATATTGCTTTAATGTTTTCCAATCATGGGGCAAGCCAGTTATCTTTTTCTTTATCAAATTGGCAATTTTTCCACTATATCCAATATGAAAATGCTGGCTCCGTGATTGAATCGCGGGATTTACGCGTTCAATGGCTGTTGCTGTAATATAGAAACTGATACTATTTGACGCATCCTCTATTGGTTTTATTATTTTCGACTGATCTTCCCATAGGTCTATATTATGCAATATTATTCTTATCCCCGCCCGGTGTTTTACTTGCTCTATCACATCATTCAGATATGACAAGTCATAATGCAGTTCTCTATAAATTGTTTTGTTGTAATTATCCTTGTTCATCCAAAAACAATAAAAACCATCCTCTTTATATGGAATACAGGCCGTGCAGAAATCCCCTGTTATTAAAAGCGGGGTCGGCAGTTTTTGGTGCCGTGAAATGAAATCATCAAGTCGCTGCTTTGTGGGGCTTGGCATTCTACTCTATTTTCCTGCTTGAAAAACTCCAATTTTTATTGTTATTATACTTGGACGAAAAGAAAAAGCAAAGATGAAAAAGTCCACAATAAAGCGCAAATTATCCGCCGAAGAAGTGTTAGACATCTACGAGGCAATCGCCTTTGCAAATAGTCAAGGACGGATTTTTAATGTCTATGCCATATTGCAATGGCCGAAAGACACAACGGATGATGACGCGGTGAAATTGTTTGAGGAGTTCAAGAAAAGTTGTTTTAACGACCTCATAAAAAAACACAATGCGTTATATGCCCATGCTTTTGCCAGAATCCCCAGTAAAGGCATTTGCACGAAAATCTTTCTTTCGACTGATAATCCAGATGCCATTAAAAAACGAATCATGGCCAGCGCAAATACGAAAACAGGCAAATATAGTTATACTCTGCCCACTTGCGATAGTGGATATGGCGCGAAGTGGCAATGGGGAGTTTTCAAGGATTTTATAAAAGAGTATGAAGCCGAAAATGTTTTCATACAGGATGATAATGGAACAGAAACACCGATTGGCGAAGTCTTTATCCCCGCCAAAAGATGTGGAGAAATGGGCATAAAAATGATTGCCAATATATCGCATCGCTTAAAATCAATTCATAGGAACAAAGTAGGATTTACTTCAATGTTCTGGGAACTTTCGCTGAATGAAATGAAGAAAGGTGGGCTTTGGACGGACAAGTATTTCAAGGACTATCAAAAGAATACTGCGCCCAAACAACAATTTGATATAGACGCAGTATTGGATTTTATGGACAAAGGGGATGAATAATGGCATTGACAGAAGAATATAGACCTAAAAAATGGGAACATTTCCTTGGGCAGGATATAGCCGTCAAATACCTAAAAAAATTGGTGGACGAAATTATTACAGCAAGAAAAAATGGCACTAAATTGCCGCAAAAAAGTATATTGATTCATGGGCCTTTCGGAACATCAAAAACCTCTTTCGCCAGAATGTTTGCAAGAAGTGTTTTTTGTAAGGATAAAAATCCAGAGAATCCTTGCTTAAAATGTCTGTCTTGCCAATCGGATTATCCCACATCGGATTTTGCTTACTGGGAAATTGATTGTTCTAAAACAACTTGGAATGAAGAGTTGTCCGACGCATTAGGCAAAAAGGATATGCGAAGTAAAATGACCGGCGGTATTGTTGTATTGGTCTTTGATGAAGCGCAAGAACTGAAAGATATGAAAAAATTATTAAAGCCGATAGAACAGGCGGCAAATGGCGTCATAGTATTTTTTCTTACAACAAATCCAGAGAAAATAGATAGCGCATTGAAATCAAGATGTGTGGAAATTGAAACGCATCTTTTGAGTGTTCCGGATTCTATGAAACTTCTTGAAAAGATTTGTAATGATAAAAAATGGATTGCTGACAATGCGGCATTGAGAGCCATTTCATTAAAATCTTTGGGGCATCCAAGAGATATAGTAAAGAACTTGGAAACAGTCCAAGAATATGCATATGCAGTTGATAATTTCAATGGAAAAATTACTATGGAGGGGGCAATCGAGGTCTTGAATCTAACCCCGCCCGAATGGTTATTGAAAGTTTTTATCGGGATTTTCACGGGAGGATTAGAATCTGATATTTTCAAGATTGTTGATATTGTTCCGGAAAGCCCGAAAGAAAAGCACGATTTAATTAAAGAGTTTGCTTTATTCATTGGATTCAAGATGCGCGGGGAAGAGGTTGATATAAAAACGGAGTTTCATTATTTCAAGCCGGATATGATAAAAAGCATGATAAATGCGTTTGAGGCGAAAGTTAAATCTTTGAGATTGAATGCGCATAAAGCATGGGATTGTTTGATTGAGTTTATCAGTTTTTATTCTATAAAAACGGATGCCGATTGGCATATGTTTTTGAGAGAATTAAATGAGTTGGTAAATATGAAAAACTTTGTATTGGATAAATCTGACGGGGGATTTATTTCCATATCATCGCCAAGATTCAAGAATAGGAAAATCGTTCACAAGTGAAACTATGAAAATCCCGATAAAAACTTTCAATAACCATTCGGGCGGGGTTAGATTCAAGACCTCGATTGCCCCCCTTTTTTAATATTATAATTTCCCATTGATATATGGGTTATTATTATAATAGCAACAAATAGAACTTTAAGAAACACTTTTGGAAATGTATATGCCTGCTATTACATCATATAGGAAAATCGAGAGGTTATAAAGTTTTATCACGAATTAAACACTAAACCATTCACCATCCTGTTTTATCGCCACATTCGGAAATAAATCGGGGTATTTTTCGGCCTCGAATGTATGAATCGGGATAACTTGCTTTGGATTGAGCGCTTCCACCAATTTTTTTAGGGTTGGTATATCGGCGTGGCCGGATGTATGGATAAAGGACATTCCGATTTTATATTTATCCAGAAACTCTCGGAGTTGCATGCCGGTTTCATCAAATAAATATCCTTCCCACATGGAATAAATGCAGGATGCTTTTTGCATTGTTTCCGGCTGTTGCTCCAAATCCATTGTCATTGACGGACGGAAAAACATGACTATATTTCTTGCGTTTTTCTCGATGTAGTCCAGAAAGACGCGGTTGGATTTATAATCCTCTAACAGGTCAAACTTCCTTGTTTTGGCAATATGGGCGCGTTCCCATTCCGGAATATAAATCTTGATATGGGGCCAGTTGTATTGAGGGATTTTTTCATTGCCGGTTGCCCGCAAAGATTCGACAACATAGGGGTCAAGGACAAGTTCTTTTCCTGTTCTTTTGGCCGCCCTATACAATGACACGATGCGGTCGATGTTTTGGCCGGATACGACCACCAGCGCAACGCCTTTTGATTTATGGAACTCGTCAATCAGTTTATCCTCTATCTCGTCCTCGGTTTGGAATGTCGATTCCTCATTCAACCTGCCAAGGGAAGAGCCCTCTAAAAGCATACAATCAACACCTTTCGGAACACGATATAGCAACTGGTCGAATAATTTGGCCTTTCTGCCGTGGGCGCGCAGATCGCCGCTGTAAAATAATTTCTTACCATCGGCCTCGATTAAAAGCGCATAGGCATCATAGGCGGAATGGTCGACAATATATGGCGTTATCTTGAACTTTCCCATATAGATAGTTTTTTGATTTTCCAGCGGTGTATAATCTTTTAGGGTATAGTCCTTTTTCTGGAAATATGCGCCGGCATTCATAATGTTTCGGGCGGCTGTTCCCATTGCCACCGGAATCGATTGGTCTATAAAAGGCAATAACCCGCTATGGTCTTGGTGGTAATGCGAAACGATTACCCCTTTTAGGTCGCCTGTCTTTTGCAAGATTCCTTTTATTTCCGGAATCATTGAAACATCTGCTTCTTTTGTATCGAGCGGCAGGCCTATATCCAGAATTATACGCTCCCCGCCAGATGAAACCTCTACGCACGAGCCGCCGATTTCTTTGGTTCCCCTTAAAATCCGAACTTCCATAAATGAAAACTCCTTTTATATCGAAAAAAAGATTCATTTACGAAAGCGTGTATTTTACCGACCGAAACCTATATGTCGGGGCGGCAGTTTTTTAGCATTCTGCTCTTGTTTTAACATTCTTATAATTTCGTCAGCGTCTTTTATGGCCAAAATCTCGGCGCGATTTTTAACGACCGCAAAGTCGCCCGGCGTCAAGGCGGACAAGTCGTCTATTTCCAGCGCATCTGACAAATCAAAAAATGTTTTGAGGGCGATTTTGACTTGCTCTTTGGTTAGAAAAGTATATTTGACCTTGAATGTAAAACGACGCAATGATGCCGCGTCCAGTTTATCCATTAGGTTGGTAGTGCAAATGAACGGATGATTGTGGCTCTCCATTTGCGTTAGCATCTCGTTCACGAGCGATACTTCCCACGAACGCTGGGCTTGGTTTCTGTCGTGCAAGAATGTATCGGCTTCGTCTATAACAAGGACGGCTTCGGCGTTTTTTGCCTCTGCGAATGCTGCGGCTATATTTTGCTCCGATTGTCCGACATACGGACTAATCAAATCAGAAGCCCGCTTATGTATCACTTCCAATCCCATAGTTTTTGCAAGATAGCAGGCATAGGCCGACTTTCCTGTTCCCGGCGCTCCGAATAGACACATGGAAAACTTGCGGATTTGCCCTTTTATAATTTTATCAGTCAAAACCCGCAAGTCGGTATCGGTATTTAGCAATTCAGTATTGAAGTTGGTTTCTAGATTATGGTGTTCTCTGATTCTTTTTCCGGTGCAAATGCCGGTCGCGGTTTCCAAACTTTTCAATGTTCTTTCTATTGCGGAATTGTCTTTTACGAGCCGCGCGGAGCGCAAGGCAGTTTCGGCGAACGCCGGCGCCACTTTATACTTTTGCCCAAGGTCTTTCAATTCTGCGGTCGCCAGTTTTACCTTGTTTTTGGCGGCTAGGTTTTTCCATATCTTCTCACGGGTGCCATGCGGCGGAACTTTGACCTCTAACGCATATGAAAATCGTCTTATGAATGCCGGATAAATTGCGCGGATGTCGTTGCTAATCCATATTATAGGGGTATCGTTCTTTTCCAGCAGGCGATTAAAGAAAATCTTGGAATGCTGCCATTTCTCTTTATAAAAGATGTCCTCGATTTCATCCATTAGGATTATATTATTTGGTTCGTTTTCCAAGATTGCCTTGGCCATGCACAATTCGGAAATGCGGTCGTTCCTGCTTTCATCTTTTTTATTTTCGGACAAAAGATAAATATTCGCGCCGATGTCTTTTGATATGGTTTTTGCAATTTCGGTTTTACCGGTTCCCGGTTGGCCATAGAGCAGAATGTTTATGCCTTTCTCTTTTTGGGATAAAGCAGAACCGAGCAATTTTTCTATATAGTCAATTTCGTTTGATAGGTGCGGGAAATCGGATTTTGATAATTTCGCCTTGCCGCGTTCCTCTAAAATAATGGAACGAAAATCGTCAATACTGGTTGCATTTGTATGAATGATTTTTATGATTTTATGGCTTGGGCCGACATCATCACCATACCTCGATACCTCGCAAAGCCCTTTGGTGAAAAGATTATTGCCTGTATCGAAAATCATTTCAGCACGCGCAACGGACATATTCAACATTGCCGAGATTGCGGGCAGATTCTTTTTAGCGAAAAAAGAAATACGGCCAAAAGCATCCGATAAAAAACTTTCTAAAAATCCGGACAGATTGGAAAGCACGACCAACGCAATAAACTCGGATTCTACTTCGTTTAACTTAAATATGCGTTCAATAAAATCTATACGCTTGGTAAAGTTTCCACTCGGGCGCGGGACTTCTGGAAACAATCGCATCAAATCCCCTCTTGTTATTAGCGGGGTAGAATTGGGGCGGTTGGCTCTTGTTAGTATTCTCTGGATTTTGTTTTGTCGGGTTTCCGGCTCCGGATTAGAAAGCATATTTTGCAGAGGTTTTCCGAAAATATCCATTTCGTTTTTTTCAATCCAATCAAAAACGCCCGATAGTTGATAGTTGGGCAGGTTCGCCTTGGCAATTCGACCAAGATAAAAAGATACGATTTTTTGATCTTCCGTTTTTCTCATTATACAATTCCAATCTTTCCAGCAATTCGATATAGGGTTTCTTCGAACGCGAACCACGCCAAATAATTTTTCAAGTCCCCTGTAATTTTAATCGGGATGCCGTTATTATTTTCATAATCTTCCCGCAGTTCCTCGATTTCGCAATAATGCTTGTCATAGAACTTGTGGGTATCAGAATAATATATGAGTGAGCCGACACTTCCAGATACGCAGCCCCATTTGAGAACGCCGTCGATAAAGCATTCTGGTTCTGTTTCGGAAAGGCATTCTTCCAAGACGGCCTTTTCAAGGTCGCTGGTCGAGGCGGCCAGCATTTTGCGAAGTTCGCAGTTTATGTTTTTCATACCGATATATTCACGCACGGAAAATAGAACTCTATTTTTTTACCGCTTTTACTCCAATTTTTTTATTCGCGCCATGGATATGAAAAAACCGCGATTCCAAGGATTTCGCGGCAATTGGTAGGTATGACAAGTGGCTTTTATGCCATAACTCTATCGCGTTTTTGACTATTCAGATAGGCTTGGACATCAGACAAGGCATATAGAACGCGGCGCCGAATGTTCGTCCATGGGATAGGGCATTCCCGCATTGTCCGCCAGCGTTCTATGGTGTTGGTTTTGATTTTCAGCATCGCGGCTAATTCTTTCGTTGTTATAAAATCTTGCATTTCGGCATCCTTTTTGTGGATATAGAAAGCGAGGTCGGAAAAAATTATTTTTTATCGCTAGTGGCAGGCTTCGCCAAAGTCAGCATTTTATCGGCCGCATTTTGGATGCTGTTGCGCACCGGATTTTCTGTTAGGCGGGCATAAATTGGAATGACGGCGGGGGATTTATCGCCGAGGGCTTTTCCGATGATTTCATGCGACGAGCCGGTTATGGCTTGATAACTTGCGAATGTCCGACGCAAGTCGTGCATACGCAGATTTTCAATTCCCGCGCGCTTCAATAATGCTCTCCACAGAGGCTCGGGGCCTTCAAGATGTCCGCTGGCGGATCTTGCACTTGGAAATATCCACTCGCTGATTTTTGATTTTTCCATTTCTCGCAATATGGTTATGGCTTGGTCGGGCAAATGGGCCGCTTGCGGTTCCCCAGTTTTTGTTTCGGGGATATACAATACACGCCGCTCGAAGTTTATATCCGCCCAGCGTATAGATTGCATATTGCGACGCCGCTGCCCCACGAATAATGAAAGCAAAACGAAGTTGCGGAACATTATATTTGGCTCGTCGGCCAGCGCATTGAAAAATCGCGGAAACTCGTCCTCTTTCAAGAACCGGTCGCGTTGAGTTTCCTTGAACATTTTTACCCGCATTGCCGGATTTGTGCCGACCCAATCCCAGTCAATTGCCTTATAATACAACTGCCTTATCAGTTTTAGGGAATGATTCGCCGTGTATATTCCTTTTTCCCCGCATAACTTTTGATGCATACGGACAATATCGCCGCGCGATATATCAAGCATCTTGCGCCGTTTAATTTCCGGCGGAATATGAAGCCGCATAACAACCTCATCTATTTTTTGCGAAGTTTTTTTCTTATATTTTGAGTGATTCGGCCAATAAAACTCGTCAAAAAACTCTTTAATTGTTATATCCTGTCGGATTTTATTTTTTTCGTCATTCGGGTTTTTACCACCACGAATTATTTCTTTGGTTTCACCAACGGCGGCGCGGGCATCTTTGACGCTTATACTGGTGGCATCATCAAGCCGGACATACAAGACGCGCCCATTGACCTTTTTTACCAAATAATAAATCTTGGATTTTTCGCCCACACGAATAATCAAGTTTTTGGTGCTTGTATCATACGCAATATACCGCATTCCGTGGTCGGCGAATGGTAGGGCGGCAATGCTCGCCTCTGTAAAATTAAACTTCGTATTTGTTGGTTTGGGCATAAAAATATTCCGTTGCGGCTCCGTCGCCGGTATAGGTCATTATGTATATTATATAGAGAGCCTATAATGAATCTGTGGCTAACCTATGGCTAACCCGGCGAATAAAAATATATTCACATTAAATAAAGGATAGCAAAGGTATAAGCCCCGGAAATCAAGGGAAAATACAAAGTTTGGTAAAGGAAGAAGAAATCGCAGAAAGCCGTTGATTGTTTAATTGGAAGGCTTGCATATTAGCCATTATACTACGCCCGCGGCGGGGCCAAGATTACAACGAACTTCGCGCGTTGTCAATCGTAATTTGGAACAGAGAGGCCTTGTTTTGGCGGAACCACGCGTCGTTTATCATAAAGCGGCGCCCGTCGATGTCCTGCATTTCGGCCCATCGGTTCCGCGCGCGCACGCATTCGACGGGCTCGCCCGCCGCGCCGCGCTTGGATTGGCGTATCAGAACGCATTTGTCGCCGCAATGAAGTCTTATCATTTTATCAGCCCTTCGATTGATGCCAAAACCGGCGTCGGGATGCCGAGCGCGGCCGCGCGGCGGACGATTCCGTGCAATGCCGGAATGCCCTCGATAGTGCCCGTCGCGACGGCGCCTTTGGCCAGGGCCACGCCCTCGGAGTAATTCCGGCTGGTCGTGCTCGTCGCGGATAAAAACAAATCGCCCGTCCCGGCGAGAGTTAAAAATGTCTCGGTGCGCGCGCCGATTGCCCGGCCGAAATCCGCGACCTCGCGCCATGCCCGCGACAACATCATTGCGCGCTCGTTTTCGCCGCGGGCGCGGACGCTGTAAAATCCGGCGGCGATGGCGGCGGCGTTCTTGCCGCAGCCGCAGACCTCGACGCCTATCACATCGTCGGTCGTCTCCAAATAGAACTCGCCCAATGCCGCGCGGCCAAGCCGGATGATTTCATCGTCGCCCGCGAGCGTGCTGCCCGTGGGCAATCCGGCCGCGACCTCGCTCGCGAACTGCGGACCGGACAAGACACCGAAGCGCGAAAAGCCCTCCGCCGCCAAGATTTCAGACATAAACAATTCGCCCTCCATCCCCTTGGTGCAAATAATTACCGGCCGCGTTTTGTCGACGATTGCGCGCGCGGCCTCGCGAAAGTTCGCACTCGGCACTGCGATTAAAATCAAATCGCCGCCTATGCCGACCTTATGCCCGCCGCGTTCGACCAATGCGGCCAAGGCGCCGCCCCAGGCTCCGCGCCCGATTATTTCAACCTGCATCGCGGGCCTCCAAAGTATTTTCAATCAGAGAAATTATTGTCATCGGGCCGACGCCGCCGATGTGCGGAGTGTATGCGGACGCCCGCGCAAACGCCGCCGATTCTATGTCGCGCGCCGCGTCAATCAAGACCGCGCCATCCTTGACCATATCGGCCGTTATCAAATTATCCGTGCCGGTTGCCGCAACGATAATGTCCGCCTGACGCGTCCAGTGCGCCAAATCTCGCGTGTGCGAATGACATAAAATCACGGTCGCGTTTTTGTCGGTCAGCATCGCCGCGGCGGGTCGCCCCACGATTGCGCTGCGCCCGACGACAACCGCAACCGCACCGTCCGTTTTGATTTTATAGTGCTCAATCAGTCGCGCAATTCCGGCGACCGTTGCAGGCATAAATGGGCCGCGGCCCGTCAGTCCGTCGACATCTTTTTCCGGCGGAATCGCGGCCAGAATGCGCCGCGTGTCGAATGCGGCGGGCAGCGGCAGCTGCACCATAATCCCGTCACTACCCGCCGCGGCTGCGCCGCGTATAGCCTCTATAATTTCGGATTCAGCCGCGGTCGCATCAAAACGCGACAATTGAAAATCGATTCCGACTTCGCGGGCCCGCGCGCCCTTCATTTTGACATATTTTTCACTGGCCGGATTATCGCCGACCAGAATCACCGCCAGCGATGCGCCGCTGCCCGAACGCGGGCCGCGGCCGTTCAGCCCCGCCGCTATTTTATCCGCCAAAGTTTTCCCGTCGAGAATCATTTTCGAATGATTGCATAAAATTGTGGATTATGCAACACCACGCAATTCCAAAAATGCCTTGCATTTGATTGCCGGTTTGCTATCATCGACGCAGTGGCGGGCATTCCGCCATCGGAGCATACAAACTCCTGGTTTCTAGGTGTCAGGGATGACACTAAAAATCTCCAACCCAATCGGTTGGAGTTGTGCGAATATATCGAATAAGCACAGCAATTTTCCTAGAAACATTGTTTGTAGACTCCAACCACCTCTGATGGTGGTTTTCAACCCGCCCAATCCGCCCTAACAAGCGGGCAGCCCAACCCCTACCCCGTCATTTTTGCTACGCAAAAATGCCACCCCTTCCCAAGGGAAGGGGAGACTTATCGCGGCTTCGGGTCGTGCCGAATCTTTATGCTGAATTAAAACTGAATCCGCAGCCGCACGCCGAGGTCGAGGCTGGTCAAATTGCCGCCCTCTTTCCAGTTCGTATAGTGGAAAACTGAATCGTATTCGGCGGGCTGTTCGGAACCGGCCTCGCCTATGGCCAGGTTCGGGCTGACCGCCAGCCATTCCGTTTGCGACACCACGACGGAACCCGACGATTGCACCTTGCCGAGGTTCGCCCAGCGCGCGAAAAAGTCCAGCTTCAATCCGCCCTGCAATTCCGTTGTCGCGCCGACCTCTATCGCATAGCTCATCTGCTCGGTGGTGCCGCCCGCGTGATAGGCATAGATGTCGGAAATGGCCGTCAGAGTTCCGGCTTCGTAATACTCGCCCTCATAAACGCCGGGCTCTGGATAAAACGACGCGTCATAGACCAGATAGTCCGAGATGGTGTTCGTGCTGATTCCAAGCCCGACGCCGACATATGGCCGCAAACTTCCGCTGGCCAAGACGCCCGTATAGGAATCGAGATTGTAATAGATATTCAGCATCGTCGCGGTGCTGCTGACGCGGCCGTCGGTCGCGGTCACATCGAAGTATCCGCCCGCGCCGTCCGAGGTCTGAACGATGCCGGGATACGACAGGCCCGAGTATCTCAAATAAGAAAAGTCAATCCGCGTATCGTTGTTTATCGACGCGCCGACCGACAGCTGAACCGGGATGACGGAATTGTGCGCGAACTTTGCGGTATTGAAGGCGCCCGGGACATACCAGGAATTGGGCTCGTTCGCATACTCGGCCTTCATGCCGCCGTCGACGGAATAGACATAGCCCAGAGATAATCCCAAATACAAGCCGCTGTCGGCCAGGCGGTCAAAGCTCTCGGGCGCGTAATACTGGCGGCCCGCGCTGACATAGTTGTTCCCGACTTTGGGGAGCGCGCCGGTGATGCGCGTATTCTGCGCGGCCTGCGGATAGCGCGCCATCTGGTTCGGCCGGATATAGGCGTTGTTCTGCGAAGAAAGCTGCGTCGGCTGAACATATTGCGGCGCCGGGGCCGCATATTGCTGGGTCGGCTGAACATATTGATACTGCCCGCCGCCCGCCGGGAAAGCGGCGCGCGCGGCACCCGCCGCCATCAAAGCGACGCCCGCGAAACCCGCCAAAAACAAACGATTTCCCCGCATCAGTCCCTACATTTCACAGGGGTATTATATCACAAACCGGGGCCAGAAAAAAATGGAATTATTCGACCAGATCGCGCGCCTTGATGTATTCGGGCGTGTTGGGCGTCAGGCGTTTCAGGGCCGCGCGCGCCGACGCCCGGGCCTTGTCCCGCGCGCCCGTCATCTGGTAATACTCGGCCATATAATAATCGCCGCGTTCCGGGTCCGCGCGCGCCATAACCCAGAATGCCAGCGGCGTCTTTTCGGCCAGCAATGCCCGCCGCGCCAGTTCCATCGCTCGCGCGCGGTCGCCAGATTTGTTTCGCTCGGCCAGAACGAGCGCCAGCGCCGTTTCGATTTGCGGCGCGTTCGCGGTCAATGCGAGCGATTTTTCGTATGCGGCGGCGGACGCGTCGTAGTCGCCCGCCTGAAAATTGATGTCGCCGAGCAACTCGTAAAAATAAGCGCCGTCGGGATGCCGCGCCGTCAAAGTATTTGTCCCGACCTTTGCGGTCGCCAAGTCGCCCGCCCGCATTCGCATAATCGCGCGCGCGTAAATCGCCGGGTCGGACTTGTCGGCGGCCGGATAGAGCGACGCGACGCGGTTCGGCTCCAAGTAGCCTATCAATTTGGCCTGCACCAATTTAAGGTCGCGGTTCGCGGTTCGCGGCTCGCGGCTCGTCTCTATCGCCAGCTTGATATTTCTGATGCGTTCCTCGGTCAGCGGATGCCCGACATTGTTCGGATTGGTTTTGGACTGCGAGTTCAAGGATTGCATTTTCTTGAACACCGAAAGCAGCGCCGACGGATCGATGTCCGCGCGCTCCAAAAGTTTCGCCGCATAGTCGTCCGCCGCGCGCTCCTCGTCCCGCGTGAAGGCCAGCATCGATTGCGTCGCGATGCCGCCCGCGCCCGCCATCACGCCAATCGCGGCGTTCGGGTTCAGCGCAATCAGCCCGATGCCGAGCGCCTGCATCACCAGGGTCCGCGCGGTCTCCGCCGCAATCTTGGCGGCCATCTGCGCCATATGCCCAAGGGTCGCGTGGCCGATTTCGTGCGCGGCCACCGCCTGCAATTCGGCCCAGTTATCGACGCCGACAATCAGCCCCGTGTTGATGAAAATGTCCGCTCCGCCCGCCGTGAATGCGTTAAAGCCGTTGTCGCCGACGATGTGAATCTTGGGCGATATTTTCGCCGCCGTCGCGAGCGGGGCGATTGCGCGGCCAAGCGCGGCCTCTATTTCCGTATCGCGGATTTCGCTGGCCGCGCGCGCAGCAACGCAAAACAAAGCCGCAAAAATAAAAACGATAAATCTCACGGATGAATTATAACACAAAAAATCCCGCGCGCCATCCCCGACGGCCGCACCTCCGAATATATCAAAACGCGGGATATTATTTCCGCACAATAGAACGCTCGCGGCCGCCGCGCTTAGCGATTGTGTAATTATCCAACATATACTCGGCCGCGCGCGACAGGAACGCCGACCGATTCCGCGCAACAGAATCTATGCGGAAAACCAATCGTTCCGGCAACATAGCATCCACGCGGATTGTCCTATCAACCGACGGCAGCAGGGCAATCGGAACCGCCAAAAAGTTGCCGTCTTTTTCCCAATCTTTCCAATCATCCCAGTTTTTCTTTATCTGTTCCAAAGTGCTGGGCTCCGGCACCGCCAGCCCATCTTCGCGAAGTCCGTCGATATGGAACGCCAGCGCCTCGTGCGCCATGCGAACTGTTTCGTCAAAGTCGCGGCCGGCCGTTATAACGCCGGGAACATCGGGGAACAAGACGCTATAACTTCCTTTCTTCCCCATCTCAAAAAGCGCTATATAGTTTTTCATTTTTTCATAACCTATTTTAATCCGGCCTGCTTTAATATGCTGTTCGCGGTTTTCTTGTTCAAGTCCTCGTTATGGATCGGGATGGTTATCTTGCCCGGCTTGACCGGATGCTTGAACTGCGCGTGGCTGCCTTCTTGGACGACAAGATACCAGCCGCCACTTTCAACCAGTTTTCTCATTTGCTTCGGCTTGAAAACCTGACCCATTTTGCATCTCTCTTTATTCGCATATTACACAATAAATTACACAATGTCAAACAAAAAATCCCGCGCTTATATACTTCATAGTTGCGCTATTTGCAAACTATGAAGTTGATGCGGCGGGCCCTTCGCCCGAACTGGCGAGATTTTTCTGGGCGTAAAAGGCGCGACGAGCGCGACGACTTCATACATCCAAAGCGGCTATATGCTGTTCGACAAATCGCAGCTTCATAGTTTGGGAAAATTGAAAGGATAAAGCGATTACTGCTTTTTTATCGAGCCGACGCCGTTGTCGATTCTGAACGCGTTCTTTATGCCCAGGTGCTTGCCGTCTATCAAAAGCGTGTCCGGGTCGTAGAAATAATAGCCGAAATAAATATCCAAGTCGTCGTTGTTGCGGTTGCAGTTTCCCTTGTTTTTTATCTCCGGCAGCTTCGCATAAACCATATTCGCCTCGGTCTGCGTCATAACCAGCGGTATGCGCGAGCCGTCTTTGGCCACCTCGAATACGACATACTGCTCCTCGGTCCTTTTGTCGCCGACGCAGACTTTCTTGTGCAGCAGGCGGTCGAAGACATACTTGTTCAGGTCATCGCCCAAATCGCCTTTGCCGCAAATCGAATAACACTTGTTGAACGCGCTGTCCAGGTCGGCGCAGTTCGGAAGGTCCGCGCGAAGGGTCGAATCAATCAGCCCGAACCACGAGCTATTGCTCATTCCCACGGCCCAGATGAATACCCCGTCGGCGGCCATTCCAGCGACTTTGCGCAGCAATCCGGCGCCGATGGCCGACGCGACGCCCTTCGACACTCCCGCGGTCAAAGCCTGCTTGAACCCGAGAGCAGCGGCGGCCCTTGTCGCCGTGCTGGCGGCCGCATTCGCCGCCGCCCCGGCCAGTCCTTTTTTAGCCGCCTCGCGTAGCGCCCATGTCGCGACGCGCGTCGCGGTCTTTTTCGCGCCGAGCTTCACGACCTGACCGCCTATGCCCTTTACGGCCAGCTTCGCCGCGGCCGACCTTATCACGCTTTGCAATCCGGCCTTTCCCGCGCCTATCGCGGCGGCGCCGACGCCGCCGGTCAGAACGCCTATGACGATGGTCGCAGCCGTCGTCGCGACATCGACTCCGAACAGCAGAGCCCGGTGGTTCTCGCATAGAACCGCGCCCATCCTGGCCTCGGCCGTATCAAGCGCCGTCGTCAGCAGCTCGCGGACGCTCTCCCAGTCTATCGACATTATTTCCTTGCCCTCGAACTTGACATCCGACACGCCGGATTGGTTTGACAAAACTACCCTGTATCTTTCGATTCTATTGCCTTCTGCAAACCAGTTCGCCATCCATTCCTCGTCGATGACCTCGTCATTGTCGGACAGAATGGATTTCGCGATGTCGACGGACAATTCGGCCGAATATGCGGATATGGTCGCGTCATCCGGCTTTGGCGGCGCGGCGCGGCACGCGGCGGAAACGCCGATAAAAAGAATCAAGGCCGCAAAAAATCCGACAATGCGATTCATTTATTTATTCACGCTGTCCGCGATTGATTTCGCAATCGCCTCAGCCAGCGCGTCCAACTGCTCCTGCGTATAAGTCGGCGTCGTCCCGCCCGGCGTTGTTCCGCCCGGAGTCGTGCCCGTTCCTGGGACAGCGGTCTGCGGACAATAATTCTTAAAGTCGGTCTGGTCAGCAAGGCCGCTATAATAAGGACAGCACCTGATCTGGTCTGCCGGACAACCGGTCGGGACGCAAAGCGCGGCGGCTCCGCCAGTCCTGAAAAGACCATCGCAACGCTCTTTTTCGACACGCGCTTGTTCTTCCCTCGCTCGGCGAGCGGCGTCGTCGGTGCGCTGCTGTTCCTCCTGCCTCCTGCGATCTACCTCGGCCTGATGCTTCTGCGGATAGCGGCGCGCATACTCGCCGTCGAAATCGCGGGCTTTCCAGTATTCTTCGCACTCATCGTCGGCCATATTGGTAAGGTCCAAACAGAAAGCGTGAAAGTCCTGCGCCTTGGCCAATTTCTTTCTCTCGTCCTCTCTTTGTGCCTGCAAAGCCAACTCCTTTTTCTGCCGCTCATACATAGTCGAGTCTTTTTCGACATTGACGCCCTGGCCGTAAGTAGCATAGACATTGACATGCGGATCCTGCCAACCCTCGCGTTGAGCATTGACC
>JAISGC010000060.1 GCA_031263295.1 Rickettsiales bacterium | reverse complement strand
TGGCGGCCGCCGAAGGCGGACGACGGGGTAAGGGAAATTGATAAAGCAGCCCCCATTACCCCGTCTCGCGCCTTGACCCTGCGGGTCCGGCGCGAGCCACCCCTTCTCCCCAAGGGGAGAAGGGGAATACCGCTCTGGAATCTCGTCCTTTCTCCTTCGGGCGATTCGTGCTATAATGGCGAAATGGGAATAGAATCAATTCTTGTCTGGCCGGGCCGCAGCGATGCAGAATACCGCGAGGCCAAGCGCCAGGTTTTCGTCCGCAGCGGATCCGTTCCGCGCACCCTTCGCGAAATATCCTTTTCCGACTTTTTCGACGCGAAAAACAACGCGTCGGTTTATTTTCCGGTCTTTCAGGGCACCACCGGATGGTGGGGCGAATTGCTCGGCACCGGCGCCAAGGTTCGCGGCAAAATGATAATTTCCCCCGAATGCCAGGTTTATGAAATCTCCAAGGCCCCCGGCGACAATCCCAACGGCACGCGCCAATTGTTCGCGGCCGAAATCGCCGCGACCCCGGGCTTTATCAAGCGCCTCAAAGACGGCAGCGTCGCCGTCAAGGATATGATTGCGACCGAATCCGGAAATGTGCTTGCGTTGCTGACCGGCGCGGGCGAGAGCCGCGTCCGCCGCTCCGTCGCCTCCGCGGGCGGGGAATATCTTGGGCATTTGGGCGGATACTGATTTTTTTTAATGAATAAATAATAATGAATAAAGAATAAATGTATTACTTTATAACAAGCGTCATCCCGGCGCAGGCCGGGATCCATTGCCGGACGGCGCGTCATAACTTATAAATTATAGCTTGCGTGAAAGCAAGGGATCCCGGCCTGCGCCGGGATGACGCTTGTTATAGCGTTGCTTCGCTTTAACAAATCTCCATTTATTCTTTATTCATTATTCTTTATTCACTCTTTCTGATACAATTCGCCGAAGAGGGAGAACTCGCTATGATGTGGCTGTTTCTGGCTTTCGGAATCGCGCTGATGACTTTGGGCGCGGACTGGGTGGTCGGCGGATGCGGGCGGCTGGCGCGGCATCTGCGCATTTCCCCGTTTATCGTCTCGGCGCTCGTTATCGGCGTAGGCGGAAATATCCCCGAGATTCTTATCACTATAATGTCCGCGGGCGGCGAATTGGAGTCGGGAATCATTCCGATTATCGTATCGTCGAACATCATAAATATTCTGGGCATAGTCGGCGCGGTCGCGTTATTTTCGCCGATTGTCATAAGGTCGGCGTCAAAACGCGAAGTCAAAATTATGCTGTTTTCAACGGTTTTGATTTCGGTTATGCTCTATGACGGGCGGCTTGATTTCGCCGAAGGCCTGGGTCTGTTCGCCGTCTTCTTCTATTATATGTCGGGCGCGAAACGGAGCGCCAGCAGATACGAGGTTGTGGCGCGCGCGGACTGGGTGCGCACAATCGCGCTGTTGGCCGCGGGCGTCGGCGCGCTCTATGCCGGGTCCGAGGTCTTCGTCAAAGGCGTAGAGGCGATTATGTCGCAATTGTCCCTGGCCGGAAGCGTCATAGGCTCGCTTATCATAGCGCCCGCTACATCGGGCCCCGAAATCATAGTTTCCATTCTGGCGCTTCGGCGCGGGCGGCCGCAGATTATGGTCGGAAATATGCTGGGGTCCTGCGTGTCGCATATCGTTTTGGTCGCGGCCATCGCGGGCGTCTTGGCCGAGCCCGCGACAGCATCGTTCGATTACCTATGGATGCTGCTCGCGACCATTATGTTCTCGATAGATATTGCGTGGAGAAAACGCATCGGCCGCTGGAACGGAATCATTTATCTGTTGCTGCTTGGTTTGTATTTCAGAACTTTCTTTTAATGAGCAATTAGCAATGAGCAGTGAGCAATGGGGGCCTGCCGAATACGCAGTCCCCTTGTCACAAGTCGCAATTGCTCACTGCTCATTGCTAATTGCTCATTATTTCTTGTTTTTCCCCCTCCGCCGTTGTATAATCTCCATTGACCCCAAGCGGAGACGCCGGGTCGGGGCTGTTAGAAGCCCAGTCAATGCGGTGCGGGATTTCGCATCGTTATCATGATGTGATGGTGCGTCCTGCGCCGTTATGTCCCTGACGCTTATGGTTCGGGGAGCCGCCTGTTATAAAATAGGGCCTGCCCGAAGACAGCGGAATCTTTCATTGACTGATTTCTAAACTCCCCGGCCGCTTTTCCAAGCGGTCTTTCGTTTAACGGAGGCTGTAATGAACAATATCGAATATTTTATCGCGCGCTTGTTCGCGTCGAGGCAAAAGCGCAGGCGGCTTCGCTATGAAAGATACCTGCCGCGGATAGCGCTGCATGGCAGCGAATTGCCGCCGTTGAAAAAACGAAAGATAGATGTCGCGTTCTGCTTCGATAAAAATTATGCGAAGCTTGCCGCCGTTGCAATTATGTCCTTGCTGGATGTTTCCAAAAACAGGTGCGACTATCGCATTCATTGCGTCGTCGACGAAGGCGTCGGGAAACTGGAAAAAGACCGGCTTGAAAAAATCGCGAGGGATTCGGGCTCGGAGATAGCGTTCCTGAACGCGAACGAAGACTTCGACAAATCGCTCCGCGGAAATTGGTCGAAGGGAATATGGTATAGGCTGATGCTCCCGAAACTTCTTCCCGATTTGGACCGCATCATATACGCCGATGTCGACACTGCGTTCTGCAATGATCTGGTCGAGGCCGATATGATCGACCTCGGCGGCAATCTGATTGCCGCGGCCAACGATGGGAAGCCGGGCTCAATCAACAGCGGGTTTCTTATAATGAATCTGAAACTGATGCGCCGGGAGAATATTTATAAGAAATGGATAAGCCTGTCGCGGGCGAACGAGTATATGTATCCGGACCAGGATCTGCTGAACGAAACCTGCAAGGATCGCATTCTGCATCTGCCGCTGAAATACAACTTTTGCCTGTGGCGGCGTCCCAATACCGCCCCGTATTCGGAACAGGAATTGAGCGATCTTCGGTTCCATTGCGTGATGATGCATTGGCTGGGGGCCGGCCCGAAGCCGTGGAAGCATTACGACGATTCCAGATATGTGCCTTTCGCCGACATCTGGCGATACTATGCCGACAAGACGGGATTCTAGGGAAGTGCGCGAGTTCGAGCGCAGCCTGTTTAAGGACTAGGACTAGGATTAGGACTAGGTGGAACTCGTGATAATGCCACAACGCAATAACAAGCTCCACCTAGTCCTAGTCCTAATCCTAGTCCTATTTTTCTTGTATTTTCCCGCCGTTTCGGTATAATGAACCAATAAACATGGAGATTTTTATGACACGCAGAGTCGTTGTCACGGGTATGGGAATCGTTTCCCCCTGTGGAACCGGCATTGAAAACGCCTGGAAAAATATTGTCGCCGGAAAGTCCGGCATCACCAAAATAACCAAGTTCGACGCATCCGATATGTCCAGCCAAATCGCGGGCGTGCCCGTCGTCGGCAATGGCGCGGGCGAATGCGACATCGACGCGGTCGCCGATGTGAAAGAGCAGAACCGGATGGACTTGGTTTCGCTCTATGCGCTTGTCGCCGCGAAGGAAGCAATCGAAGACGC
Organism: Rickettsiales bacterium; assembly: GCA_031263295.1. GTDB lineage: Bacteria > Pseudomonadota > Alphaproteobacteria > Rs-D84 > Rs-D84 > JAISGC01. Next base: position 5,662 of record JAISGC010000060.1, on the reverse strand, counting down.
GAAGCTCGACGGCGTCGATATGGACCGCGCGGGCGTGTCCATCGGTTCGGGCATCGGCGGCATCGAGACCATTTACGAGTCTTCGGTCAATCTGTTCAAGGACGGGCCGCGCCGCGTGTCTCCGTTCTTTATCCCGAAAGGCGTCGCCAATATGCCCGCGGGTCAGGTTTCCATAAAGTGGGGGCTCCGCGGACCGAACATAACTATTGTGACGGCCTGCGCGACCGGGACCCATTCGGTCGGCGAGGGCGCGCGATTGATTGGGCACGGCGACGCGGACATTATGGTCTGCGGCGGCGCGGAGGCCGCGGTATGTCGGCTCGGCGTTGCGGGATTCTGCGCCATGCACGCGTTGTCGACCCGGAATGACGAGCCTGCGCGCGCGTCGCGCCCGTGGGACAAGGACAGGGACGGCTTTGTGATTTCAGAGGGCGCGGGCATTCTGGTTCTGGAAGAATACGAACACGCGAAAAAGCGCGGCGCCAAGATTTACGCCGAAGTCGCGGGCTATGGAATGTCGGCCGACGCGCATCACATCACGGCCCCGGCCGAAGGCGGCGAAGGCGGCGCGCGAGCGATGCGCGCGGCACTCAACGATGCGGGTCTGACGCCCGCCGATATTGACTACATTAATGCGCACGGGACTTCGACCGGGCTCGGCGATGTCGGCGAACTGGCCGCGGTGAAAAATCTGTTCGCCGGAACGAAGGCCTGTATGTCTTCGACCAAGTCCGTCACGGGGCATCTCTTGGGCGCGGCGGGCGCGATAGAGGCAATCTTCTGCATTCTGGCCATGCGCGACGGAATCGTTCCGCCGACAATCAACCTCGAAAACCCGGAAGACGCCGTCGGCGATTTCGACCTGGTTCCGAATGTCGCGAAGAAAAAAGAGATTCGCGCCGCGATTTCCAACTCGTTCGGCTTCGGCGGAACGAACGCGAGCGTGGTGGTGAAAAAAGTTCAATGATCAAAGTGCAAAGTTCAATTGCCCCACCCAAGTTTTGCTAGGGCTCGCACTATGTGCTCGCCAAGCAAAACTTTCCCGCCCCGCTACGCGGGGCAGGAGAGAGCGCGACGGCGAGTTGTAGTTGAACTTTGCACTTTGTAAATTGAACTTTGATTAAATCGCTTTGACCGTTCTGCAAAATGTTATCCCGCCGACCCAGAGGGCGCCGGATTTCTTCAATACTTTCGCAAGCTCGTTGAATGTCGCCCCCGTTGTGAAAACATCGTCGACCAATAGAATGCGCCGCCCGCGGATATGCTCGGGTTTGACAACCGAGAACACGCCGCGAATATTCGCCGCTCGCTCCTTTGCATTTTTATGCCCCATATCTTTTCGGTATTTTCGTTTGACTGAATCATAGTCTATATCGCAGCCGAGCGCGCGGGCCAGCGGTTTGGCCAGCAATGCCGCCTGATTATATCCGCGATGCCACAGGCGGCGGAAGGCCAGAGGGACCGGGAGAAGGAGAAGATCCGCCCCCACCCAAGATTCGCTAGGGTTCGCGCGGGTCTGGGTCTGCGACCCCGACCCTCGCTCGCCAAGCGAATCTTTCCCGCCCCCGCAAGCGGGGGCAGGAAAATCCCGCAATATGTTTTTCATCGCATTGCTCATAAAGTCCCGGAACTCCAACCGGCCGCCGTGCTTGAACGGCAGCATCGCGTTGCGGCTGGCGCCGTCATAGACCGCGGCCGCGCGCATCCAGTCCAGGGGCGTCTTCTTTTTCTTCGCGCATTCGGGGCAGAGCAGGCCGACGCCCGTATCGGCCGGAAATGGATAGCCGCATTTTTCGCACATCGGGTCCGTTATCCAATCGAACCGGTTCCAGCATTCCGCGCACATCAGCCCGTGTCTGTCCACCGGCCGCCCGCACATCGGGCATAAAGGCGGGAAGATGAAATCAATAAGCCAATTCATAATTCATAATGCATAATTCATAATTGCCCCATTACCCCGTCCGCCGCTGGCGCGGCGGGCAGTGCGTGTTCTCCCCAAAGGGGAGAAGGGGAATTGCGCTCTGGAATAATCCCTTATTTATTCAATCCCTTCTCCCCAATGGGAGAAGGGGAATTAGGCTCTGGAATAATCCATTATTTATTCCCTCGGGCGGGCGCGGTGCAGGTCGGCTATCAGATCGCGGGCGTTGAAGACGCGCTTTAATCCGCTTTCGTCGGGCTCTTTCGCGTCGTCCATTCTGTCCAAGTCCATACGATAGAACTCGGCCGCGTTCACGGAATACTTTTCCGCATAGTCCCGGGTCATATCGCCCAAGGCGACCCCGTATGCCGCCAATGTCCCGCCCATAAAAATCCCCGCGGCCGGATTTTCAACCGGAATGCCCGCGCCGTGAACTTTCTTCGATTGGTCGTGCGGGGCGCTGTCCGAGCCGAGCATAATATCGCCGTCCATTTTGGCAAAACGCCACGCGAGCGTCGCGCGGTCGCCCGAGCTTCCGATTATCGGCTTGCAGAATAAAAACGGATTCATCTTCAACTTTTCTTCCGCGGACTCGGGCCGCCGCGCACCCAGCATCTCGCGGCTGACGGCCAGATGGTGCGGCGTTATGGTATAGCGGAGCCCGTATTCCCGCGCCGCCGTCAAACCTTCCGCGGTCGAGATATGCTCCATCGAAATCCGCATATCGCGCCGCGCGCCCGCCCGCGAGAGAAGCCACGGCAGAATCCGGCATACCGCGGCCGCTTCCTTGTTCGCCAGAATCGGCTCGTCCGGGTCCTCCATATGGAGCGCGAGCGGAATGTCCGCCTCTTCCAAGACATCTATCAGCGGCGCGGCCTGCTCGGTCGTCGGCGCGGATGCCGCATTCGTCGACTGGCCCGGCGTGAACAGCTTGAATCCCGCGAGCGGCAGCTTCGCGCGGACCGCCGCGCCGAGAAAGCGCCACAATCGCGATGGGGTCCAGTCGGCGGCCATAACCGGCATCAGATAGGCGCGATGGCGGCGGTTGCCCGCGTTCTTGGCCGCCCCCATTATTTCCGCGTGATATTCCGCGACGCGGTCGATCGCCGCATCCGGCGACGAGAGGTCCAGCGGCGTTGCGAAGTTCATCATATAAACGCCCGCCGATAGCGCCGAGTAAATCGGCATAACCTCGTCGAACTCGACGCTGCCGGGTTCGCGAGCGTGCAGATGCGCGTCAATTATTTTCATTTGCAATCCTTTTTTTTAATTCTTTTTTTTACAAATTATTTTTATGAAATAAAAATAATTTGTCATTCCCGCGAAAGCGGGAATAGGGTTCGAAACCTTGCATTCAGACATCGCTTGCTTTCACATTTACATCTGTATGTGAAACAAGTTTTTCGTTATAAGCTTAAAAGCCCTATTCCCGCCTGCGCGGGAATGACAAAAATCACTTCGTGATTTTTGTTTATGCCACAACTATATCAATCTCTTTTCCGATTTCAACCGCGGCGCTGCGGGCGCCGGACTTGATAAGGTCGAACAGCGCGGGGTCGGTGCCCGTTGGCACTATGACCTTGGCCAAGCGCGCGCCGCCGCCGATTTTGCGCTCCGAGCGCAGACCGCGAACCTTGCCTATTATTTCAAGCGCCGGAACAATCGCCGCCACATCGTAATTCCATTCGTTGCGCGCGGTCGGGTAATCTGTCAGGTGCAGAGTTTGTTTTTCGTCCGCATAAATCTTTTGATAAAGCTCCTCGGTAATGAACGGGACGAACGGTGCGTAGAGCCCGATAATTTCGCGCAATGCGGTCCAGAGCGTCCACTGCGCCGCGGCGCGCGTCTCGGCGGGGCGGCCCTTTGCGAACTCCAAATATTGGTCGCAGAAAATATCGAAGAAGAACGCGTCTATCGCGCCGCGCGAATTGAAGGTGTCGTATTTGTCGAGGTTTTTACGCACCGACGCAATCGTCTTGTTCAATTCGGACAAAAGCCATTTGTCTTCGATGGCGAGCGGCGCAGGCGCCGCGGTCGGCGTCCAGTCTTCCAACTGCATCAGGACGAACTTGGCCGCGTTCCAGAGTTTGGTGAGGAGTTTGCCGCCGCGTTTGACCTCGTCTTCGGAATATCGGATGTCGGTGCCGATCGGCGCCGTCGAGCAGAAATAGCGCAAGGCGTCCGCGCCGTATTTTTCAATCGGCTCCAAGGGATCCGTGCCGTTGCCCTTGGTCTTGGACATTTTTTGGCCCTTGGCATCGCGTATCAATCCGTGGAAGTTGACGCATCGAAATGGGACTTGGCCCATAACATACTCGCCCATCATAACCATTCTTGCGACCCAGAAGAATATAATATCGGCCGCCGTGAACAATAAATCCGTCGGGTAATATTTCGCGAGTTCGGGCGTCTTGTCCGGCCAGCCGAGCGTCGAAAAAGGCCACAGCGCCGACGAGAACCAAGTGTCCAAAACGGATTCGTCGCGCGTAAGTTTCTTTCCGGCGGTGTCATCCCGCGGTTTAACCGCGGGACCCAGGTCAACATCGGCGCGCGCAGCGCGCAACTTTTCGTATGCATCTTCTTCCGTTTCCGCGACAAACACATTTCCATCTTCGTCATACCAGGCCGGGATTTGATGGCCCCACCATAGCTGGCGCGAAATCGACCACTCGCGGATTTCTTTCAGCCACGACATATAAAGATTCTGGCGGTGCTCGGGCAGGAACTTCAAGTCGCCCGAAGTCGCCGCCTCCATAGCCGCGACCGCCAGTTTCGGCGCGTCCGCGAACCATTCCTCGCGGACCATATATTCGACCACGCAGTTTCCGCGCTCGGAATATGGCGTCGGAATAACCTTGTCTTCTATGCGCGTAATCAGACCGGCCGCCGTCATATCCGCGACAATCGCCGCGCGCGCGGCATAGCGGTCCAAGCCGCGATATTTTTCCGGCACCGGATCGCTGTCTATCATTTTTGCGTCGGGGGTTAAAATCGGCACCGCGGCCAGGTTATGCCGCAGTCCGACCTGCCAGTCGTCCAAATCGTGCGCGGGCGTAATTTTCACCGCGCCCGTTCCCTTTTCAGGATCGGCGTGAACATCCGCTATAACCGGTATCTCTATATTGGTCAGCGGAATTATTGCCGTCTTGCCGATAAGGTGTTTGAGTTTCGCGTTGTCGGGATGGACCGCGACGGCCTGGTCCCCGAAGAGAGTCTCGGGCCGCGTGGTCGCAACCTCTATGTTGCCGCCGTCGGTCAGCGGATAATTAAAATAATAAAACTTTCCCTTTTCGTCCCGCGTTTCGATTTCAAGGTCCGAGATTGTGGTCTGCTGCTTCGGGCACCAGTTCACGAGCCTGCGCGCGCGATAGATTAAACCCTCGTTATACATCTTCACGAATAATTTATTGACCGCCCGCGACAGCCCCTCGTCCATCGTGAATCTCGTCCGCGACCAGGCGGGCGTGATTCCGAGAATGTGAAGCTGGCGCAATATCTCGCCGCCTTTTTCCTCTTTCCATTTCCAGGCGCGGGCGGTAAGCTCCGCCTTGGAGAGCGTGCGCGGATTGATTCCGTTTTTGGATAAATCCCGCTCGACCAAAAGCTGCGTCGCGATTGACGCGTGGTCGGTCCCAGGCTGCCACAGCACATCGAATCCGCTCATTCTTTTATAGCGGCAGATTATATCGGAAAGCACATTATCCAGCGCGTGGCCCATATGCAGGCTGCCCGTAATATTCG
>JAISGC010000028.1 GCA_031263295.1 Rickettsiales bacterium | reverse complement strand
AAGGTTCACCCCCACCCAAGAGTTGCTAGGGCTTGCGCAGGGTCCAAAGACCCTTCGCAAGCCAAGCAACTCTATCCCGCCCCACAAGGGGGCAGGAGGGAACTTGCTGGCACGCCGTGCCAACAAAACAAAGGCAAAAAATGAAAAAATTATTCTTTATTCTTTATTCGTTATTCATTTGCGCGGGCGCCCGCGCGAGTGCGCTCGAAACCATCGGCGATATGATGGAGGTCGGACTGCCCGCATACGCGTTCGGGCTGTCGATGGGGGAAACGGGCTATGAGGGCGCGCGGCAATTTATTTACAGCTATGGCGCGATGCGGCTTTCGGTCGCGGGTCTGAAATCAGCGATAGACGAAGAGCGCCCGAATAAAAAGAACAAAGACAGCTTTCCGTCCGGCCATACGGCCAGCGCATTTTCCGCCGCCACATTCATACACAAGAGATACGGCCTGCGTCAGGCGGCGGCGCCTTATGCGCTCGCGGCGATAACCGGATATTCGCGCGTCGAATCGAAGTGGCACCACTGGCACGATGTGGCGGCGGGCGCGGCGATAGGGGCTGTGTTCACGCTCGCGTTCGTCGGCCGATACGATGTTATGGTCTCGGGCGACACCACCGGCGCCCGCGTGGATGCGAAGATGAGGTTTTGATTCCAGAGCCTGGTGTGGTGTGTTTCATCAAAACACACCACACCATGCTGTGCCTTACTTTTCGCGCTGTGCCGTCATCGGATTTTTCAGATACGCCCAGGCGTTTTCCGGCACGCTATACACCTCGGCCCAAAATTGCGTAAGCGACTGCTTTTTCAGGATATTTTCGATCAGTTCGCTGGCCTCTTCCTCGGTTTTCAACTTTTGCGCGTCATATGTCATAATCGGCATAACGCGCTTGGCGCCCGACGGCGCGATGTCCATCTTAAACACGCCCGGATGAAAGAATCCATCTTTGTCCTTATAGACCGCGATGTGCCAGATGTCGTTGATTCTCGCCGATAATTCCGCGATTTGTTTTTCGACTGCCGGGAACAGAACGCCCTGCGTGAGTTTTTTCGCCATAGCCATATTTGGTCCTTTTTATTTCCCGGGATTTTCCTGCCCCCGCTTGCGGGGGCGGGATAGATTCGCTTGGCGACTTGTCGCCTAGCGAATCTTGGGTGGGGGTTGGTCTGTTCCAGATTTGCCCCCACCCAAGATTTCGTAAGCTCGCGAGCGTTGCTCGCTCGCCGACGAAATCTATCCCGCCCCCATAAATGGGGGCAGGAAAAGCCTATGGAATAATTTGCTTTTTTATTCGGCTGAATATATAATGCGCGCACACGGAAGCGTGGCAGAGCGGTTGAATGCACCTGACTTGAAATCAGGCGGGCCCGCAAGGGTCTCCGGGGTTCGAATCCCTGCGCTTCCGCCACTATTGGGCCGTCGTCTAACGGCAGGACAAGGGATTTTGGTTCCCTTTATCGCGGTTCGAATCCGTGCGGCCCAACCAAATCACAGGAATGAAAATATGCGATGCCCTTGGTGCGGAACCGACCCTATATATATGAAGTATCACGATGAGGAATGGGGCCGGTTGGTCGAAGACGACGCCCGGATGTTCGAGTTTCTGACCTTGGAATCTGCCCAGGCCGGATTGTCCTGGATAACGATTTTGCGCAGGCGCGAGAATTACCGCCGCGCGTTTGCCGGATTCGATGTGAAGAAAGTCGCCGCATTCGACGCGGCCGATATTGCGCGGCTCTTGAATGACGAAGGCATCATCAGAAACCGGCTGAAAGTCGCCGCGGCGATTTCCAACGCGCAGCACTTTATAGAGGTGCAAAAAGAGTTCGGCAGTTTTTGCGATTACATAAAAACATTCCTGCCCGGCGGACGCCCGATTGCCAACCGGCCGAAAACTTTGGCGGATGTTCCGGCGCGGACCGACCTGTCTGACGCAATCGCAAAAGATATGAAAAAACGCGGCTTCAAGTTCTTCGGCACGACGATATGCTATGCGCACTTGCAGGCGACCGGATATGTGAACGACCACCTTGCCGATTGCGACTTTGCATAGAAAATTGGCGACGGCGTGCGAATCGTGTTATGATGGCGGCGCAACAAAAGGAGCAAAAAATGTTTTGGAAAATCGGATTTATTGTCGAGTTCGCGATTATCGCGCTTGCGGCGATTCTCTTTATGAAAAGCAATCCTATGAAGAACGAGGGCGCGGCCAGCTGGATTGATATTTACTCCAAGGCGCCGACGGAAACCATCAAGTTCCTGGGCGACACATTCGGAATCGAAGTCGCGAACACAACCAAATCGGTCGACGGCCCGATGCCCGGAATGGAATATTCGGCAATCAAGGCCAGGGGCCAGTTATGGCCGTTCGCCGGCGTTATGGGCATGCCGTTGAAGGAAATGGTCCCGCACACTATGTCGTATCTGACCGTCAAGGACTATAAGGCCGCGCACGACAAAATGATTGCGAACGGCGCCAAGGCCGTGCTGACCGACCAATACGCGGGCGGAATGCGGTTCGGAATCTATATCATCCCCGGCGGCGTCGACATCGGCATCGCGCAGTGGGAACGGGCGAAAAAATAAAAAATCGGGCGCCGCCCGATTTTTTCAACCATCCAGCCACTCCAACATCGGCCGATATAAATCATCCTCCGGGCGGATAAGGAAATCTTTCATCGAGCCCGCGTCGTCGAACGGAATCCCCGTGTATCCGCGCAGAATCACAATCGGCGTCGTCTCGGCGGATTCTCCCATCAGCAGGACGGCAATCCCGGTCAGCGGGTCGATAAGATTGACCTGCGTCATTTTCATCGTCCGTCCGAAAATGTCCGCGTCGCCGCGAATGTCGCGAAGCGGCGATACTCCCGCCAAGCTCGTCGTGATTCCCGTCACTCCCCAGCGCAGCGGCTGGGTGTGCGAATCAGTCGACACCACGCCGATATTCCGCGCGCCCGTGCGCCGAACCAAACGCTCGCGGATTTCGCGGCAAAGCGCGTCGACATTTTTCGGCCACATTATATAGTGCCCGTTCGCGTTGCTCTCGTCGATTCCGGCGGCGCAGATTAAAATATTGTCCGTGATGGTCAGATTGACGGACGGGCCGTATGGGCTTTCATAGCGCCGGTATTTCTGGGCCTCGCGCTCGATGAGTTCGAGTTTGTCCGCGCCCTCCATCGGGACGCAGCGCCCCTGATGAATGCCCAGAATCTTGGATGTTATGAAAATTATGTCGCCGTCCCGGACATCCAGATTGTCGATTATGTCCCAGATTTCATCTTTTGGCGGATTGACGACGCGGGTCTTGACCCGCATAAAGTGCAGTTTGGTTTCCGTGGTTTGCATTTACACCTCCGAGCTCTTGCGCTGAACAATGCGGGGCGATTATATGCGATATGTTTTGGGTTGTCAATTCTGACCGAGCGTTATAACGCGCCACTATTCCCCGCAGTACCTGCGGAGTGCGACGGGTCTTCCGCGCGGTGTTCCCCTCCCTTGGACACGCACTGGCCGCCGAAGGCGGCCGGGGTGGTGGCGAAGAACGGCACTGCCTTTTTTGATGCAATTGGAAATAAATCTTTGCTTTCAATTGCTTGAATGTTATAATCGCAACGGTTGCGGAGATTTTCCAATGCCAGGGATTTAGAAGCCCAATACAACAGTGTCCGAAGGGACAAAAAACACTCCAACATATCGGTTGGAGTGCGCGAATATATTGAATAAGCGCTGCAATTCTGTTGTTTTGCTTCTAAAACTCCAACCACCCTTCGCGCTGTCGCGCTTCGGGTGGCAAGCCACCTTATTTTTATATGGTGGTTTCACACCGCCCAATCCGGCCTAACAACCGGGCAGCCATTAAATCTTCCGTAAAATCAAAAATCTCGCCCGGCCGTGGGTCCGGTCGCGGAGCAGGGTGAAGTGTGATTTTCCTGCCCCCGCTTGCGGGGGCGGGATAGAACATCTTGAAAAATCGCAGGGCGATTTTTCGTAGATGTTCTTGGGTGGGGGCAGATCTTCTTCCCGCGCGCTGGAACAATTTTGCTTTCCCAGATGGTCCCCCACCCAAGATTTCGTAGGCTCGCTATGCTCGCCAACGAAATCTATCCCGCCCCCGCAAGCGGGGGCAGGAGAAGCTGTCTTCTCCATCTCCCAAACGACAATCGTTCCCGGCGCCGCCGACGCGCCCAATTTTTCGACCAGCTTTTCCCCCGCCGCAAAATCGGAGTAGGGCGGATCGATAAAAATGACAACCTGATTGGCGGGCGCTGCCTGGTGGGGTATTTTTTGATAAAAAACGCCGTCCGCCGCAGGCGGGCAATAGTTCAGCGCGGAAACTTGTTTTATGACGACTTCCGCGTCCAGCCCCGCCGTATTTTCGCGTATCGCCGCAATCGCATCCGGGTCGGTGTCGGTAAAAACCGCGCGCGCGGCGCCAAAGCGCGAGACGAACTCTATCCCCAGCGCCCCCGATCCCGCGAACGCATCCCAAACGACTTTTCCTGCCCCCGCTTGCGGGGGCGGGATAGAGTTGCTTGGCGGCTTGCCGCCTAGCAACTCTTGGGTGGGGGCAGATCTTTCTCCGGCCCCCACCCAAGATTTCGTAAGCTCGCTCCGCTCGCTAACGAAATCTGTCCCGCCCCCGCAAGCGGGGGCAGGAAAGTTCCGCCCCACCAGGCTTCCCAACATATTCATCACCGCGCCGCGCGCCCGCGCCTGCGTCGGCCGCGCGCCCGCCGGGATTTTCAGATTTCGCCCGCGCATCGGCCCGGAAATGACTTGCAATTTTGTCCGCATACCTGTATGCTGGCACAAATGGCGGAGAAAACCAACGATTTTATGCGCGCGGCGATGAAGATGGCGGTCCGGGCCGCGGCGCACGACGATGTCCCGATCGGCGCGGTTATCGTCCGCGACGGCGCAATCATCGGCCGCGGCGAAAACAAGGTCCAAAAAAAGCAGAACCCGACCGCGCACGCCGAAATGATCGCCATCCGCGCGGCGTGTAAAAAAATCGAAAAAAAGTTCCTGGACGGATGCGATATTTATGTGTCGTTGGAGCCCTGCGCGATGTGCGCGACGGCCATATCTTTCGCGCGCGTCCGGCGGGTGATTTTCGCGGCCGACGACCCAAAGGGCGGCGGGATAAACTTCGGCCCGCGGATCTATGAGACGGACGGGCATCTATGGAAGCCCGATGTTATAAAAGATTCAGTATATTCAGACGAATCGTCGATGATGTTAAAGCGATTCTTTAAGAATCTGCGCGCGAAAAATCTTAAAAAAAGCGCGAAGAAAACGCCGAAGGAAGCGGTCAAAAAACGCGCTATGGCGATTAAAAAAACAACCAAAAAAGGAAAGAAAAAATGAAAAAATTAGCGCTTGTTGCGAGCGTATTTTTGGCGGCCTGCGAGAGTCCGAAAAAAGAGCCGGAACGCTTTCAGCTTAAATGCGGAAAATACGCCGTCGCGGTCGAGGTCGCGGACGCGGACACCCTGAACACGGCCGTAAATGGCGAGAAAATACAAATGTTTAGCGCGGTTTCGGCCAGCGGCGCGAAATACGAGGGGAAGGGCGCGGTCGTCAAGGCGAGCCTTTGGAACAAGGGCGCGAACTGGTCGCTCATCATAAACAACGGCCGGATGATAGACTGCAAGTCGTTGAAAAAATAGGGGTTTTAACGCTGCAAAAACCAAAACAAAAATTGCGAAGCAATTTTTGTCATCCCGCGGCTTGACCGCGGGACCCAGGTAAAATCGTGAGCGAAGCGAAACTAAATTATGTCGCGCTTCGCGCGTGATATTACCGGGGCCCCGCGGACAAGCCGCGGGGTGACAACGCTATAATGTTGTTGTTTTATTTATAAAATGGAACATAATGTCGTTCGAGCAAAAGTTTTACTTTGTTTATATTCTCGCAAGTAAAAGAAACGGAACTCTTTATATCGGCGTGACAAATAATCTTGCGCGACGGATTTATGAGCATAAACACCATATTTTTCAAGGTTTTACATCAGATTATAATGTTGATAAATTAGTTTATTATGAAAGCTATGAAGATATAAACGAAGCGATTCATCGCGAAAAACGATTGAAAGAATGGAAACGGAATTGGAAGAAGGATTTGATAGAAAGTTTTAATCCTGAATGGAAAGATAAATATGAAGATGCGTTTATGATATGAAATACCTCACAAATCTCGATCGCGAAAAATTACATCTCGATAAAATCGGGGCGCCGGTGTCGTCGACAATCGACTGCCACGGGCTGACCATCGATTCCGCCTTCCGCGAAATAGAACGCAAAATCAACGATTTGGCTTTTCCTGCCCCCGCTTGCGGGGGCGGGATAGATTTTCTTGGCGAGCATAGCGAGCCTAGAAAATCTTGGGTGGGGGCGAAACCTCGCGATGCCGTCTTGACAATAATAACCGGCCGCTCCGGCGACATCGGCCGCCTGTTCCGCCTCGCGATAGACGGCGGCAGCCTGGCCGACAGAATAAAAAGCTGGACAATGCCCAACCCCGGATGTTATAGAATAAAGATAAGGCGCGATTAAAATTATGAATCAAAGGTGAGGTGGTGGGTCTTGTCGATTTCGGCGCGCGGTGCGCCCTCGGACGATTGTTTCCGACATACAAACTGGGAAAATATATCTCGCGCGGCGTGTTCAGCCGCGTGTGGCAGGTCGGGCGGCATATAGTCCGCATCAAGCCGATTTGGCGCGGAACATACCGGCGCGAGGCGCGCATCTGCGCCGAAATCCGGCGCCGCCTGCCCGCGCGGCTACGCGATAAAGTCCCGGCGCTGCTCGCGTTCAACACCGGATTGTTCAGCGTCTCGATTCATCTTGGCATTCCCGGGCAAACCTTTGATATGACGCGGTTTTTGGCGCTCGACCCGGCGCGCCGACACCGCTTTGCGCGCGAATTGTCGGTGTTTCTGTTCGATGTCCACCGCGGCGGCGCGATAACGCGGCCGATATTCCGATTGCGGCTGGCGCGCAGAATCCGGCTGTTTCGATTTGCGAAAAAATACGGCGCGACGCTGCGCCGATTTGCCCGAATGGTCCGCGCGGGCGGCCGCGACGCGACCGGGGTGGTGCACGGCGACCTGCATCCGGGCCAGATAATAGTGGACGACGACTTCCGGCTGGCGGGCGTGATAGACTGGGACGGCGCGCGATTGGGCCGCGGCGAAACGGATCTCCGCCGATTGGAAAATCCCCTGCGCGAAATGCTACTCGGCGACTGGCCGATTGACCGGGACGCGTTCAACTATTACAGATTGATGGTTCTGCGCCGACAATTCAAGCGGATCAGGGCGCGTATCCTGGCCTCTGGCATAACTCGCGGCCGGAAAGCGATTGAAAACTCCCCCGGCATAAAAGCAATCGAGGACGAGGTCCGCGCGATGTTTCGGTAGAGGCGGCCTAGTGGGGTGTTTTTATGAGTTTGTTTTCTGGCAGAGCACTCCCGCGAGCTCCCTCCTGCCCCCTTGTGGGGCGGGATAGAGTTGCTTGGCGGCTTGCCGCCTAGCAACTCTTGGGTGGGGGTGAACCTTTATAAATAAAGCACATACCCTCACCCAAGATTTTCTAAATCTCGCAAGCTTCGCTTGCTCGATAAGAAAATCTATCCCGCCCCGCAAGGGGGCAGGAGGGAGCCCGCGATAAGATTCCAGAGCAAAAGTTAAAGACACCGGCGGCACGCCGGTCGCCCCACAAGGGGGCAGGAGGGAGCTCGTTATCGCGTCATAACTTGTAAGCGGCGCATAGTTAGTCGCCACTAGTCGTTAAAAATCCCCTTGCCCCTTGTCCCCGATTCGTGCCATAATCCAAACGGACCAAGTCGGGAGGCCTGCGTCCGGGACCTAGAAAATCCCATATCGTGCGGCGCGTTGCGCCGTTATCCGCGCATAAAAAAATGTCCGGCTCTTTATGGGGGCAGGGCGCCCGCGGCAGATGCCGCTTTTTTTATGCCCTGGCTGCCTTCGGCTACGCCGGGCTTTACCGCCCGATCGCGGCCCGCATAGGTTTTGCCAGACCCCGTTTATGGCCGGGGGGCCGCCTTTGAGAAATCTCGGCGGGATCATTCACGATATGATTTTTCTACCCGCCCGGCCGATCAGTTTTCCCGATAAAGCCGTGCCGTCCGACAGGTGTTCCCCTCCATTGGAGGGGAACACCCGCTGGACGGCACGGCCAAGAGAAACAAAACAGGGAGAAAACAATGAAAAAACAAATACTTGCGGCGGTTGCGCTGATGCTGGCAGGCCACGGCGCAGGCGCTGCGAAATTGTGCGCGAAATATCCCGGCACGACCAGCTGGGGCAACGACTGGAAAATCGGCGAGGGTTGCGAGCCGAATGCGAATAATGCGACCTGCGCCAAGGTCTATGTCGGCGGAACCAGCGGGAAAAGCGGCGCCGCCTGCAACGACGGCGACGAGTTCGACGCGCTGCCGACCGCGGCGGGGAACGGCCTGTTCTGCAAACGGACATACCCGATTGCGAGCAAATGGATATGCGCGAATTACGACGCCGGGACCAGCGGCAGCGGCTGGCAATGCAGCGACTATCTGTCCCGATTTCCCCGCACCGCCGCGAAACTTTTAACGCAGTTTTATTGATTCGTGCCGTCCAGCGGGTGTTCCCATCCTTTGGACACGCACTGCCCGGCGAAGGGTCGCAGACCCGGAGCCGGGCGGGGTGGTGGCTATAAACGGCACTGATTTGGCGGTCTGGCAGGAGACCATCGGGAGATTTAGCCAAAAATCCGCGGATTTCTCGCAATTTTTCAATGATTTTCGCAGATTTTTAGAACAGTTCGCCAGATTTCCGCCAGATTTTTTAGATTTTTCGCCGATTTTTTCCAAAGATTTTCGCAACGATTTTTCCTGCAATAATTTTCCCAGATAATTTCTCCGGGCCGCCGTAATTTTCCGGGGCAGCCGCGTACCAACAACAGAGCGCCCGCAAATCCAACGATTTTTATAAATCGTCTGGGCGGATAATATATATTATGTATACTTGCGTCTTGCAACGCCTGCGGCGTGCAAGGTGCGAGTATGCATAATATGAATAAATCTTTCTGTCCTGCGGTCTTGTT
>JAISGC010000018.1 GCA_031263295.1 Rickettsiales bacterium | reverse complement strand
TATCGACGGCATACGCGTCAATCGAAGAATTCGTCGGGCCGACCAATATAAAGGTCGGAAGCCGGCCGTTTTGGAACGCTATGTTCGAGTTTTTGGGGCTCAACGGCGATGCGGCGCGCCAAGCCTTTGTTTTAATTGATAAAAAAGATAAACTGGGCGCCGAGTTCGAGGCCGCACTGCGGGAGGCTCTGCCCGGTGGGGCGGGTTTTGATAAAACCCGCCTTGCGCCGCAGGCGCAATCTGAAATCGACCCCGCCACCGCCATTTTAGAAGTATTCTCAAAGGGTTATCGCGCGATGGGCGATAAATCGGCGGCCCTCGGCGCGGCGGTCAAGGAATTGGACGATTTCGTCGCACAATTGGCCGCGATGGGCATAAAAAACGCGGAAATCGACCTGGCCGTGATGCGCGGCCATGCATATTATACGGGCGTAGTGTTCGAGTTCTTTTTGACGCGGTTCCCGGATTTGGGTGCGGTCGGCGGCGGCGGACGCTATGAGGACCTGGCCGAAAAGTTCAGTAAAACCAAGATAATAGGCGTCGGGGCCGCGGTCGGATTCTCGCGGATGATGGCGACATTGTTAGAGGCCGACGAAATCGATTTGTCGCGGTTCGCGTCCCTCGTCGATGCCGCGGTTTTGGTTCTGGGCCAGCAGAATACGACCTATGCCATGTCGGTTTTGGCCGCGTTGCGCGCGGGCGGCGTCGTTGCCGTTCCATTCCTGGATACAGACAAAAAGGCCCGGGCGCAGTTCGAGTTCGCCGACAAAATATCCGCTAAATACAGCGTGATAATCGGCGACGATGAAGCAAAAAATCAAGTCCTGACGCTGAAAGATATGAAAACCGGCAATCAGACCGGAGAAAAATTAGCCGACGCGATAAAAACCATACTGAAAACAAAATGATAGAATCAAAACTTGATGCTTTACTTCAACAAGAAAAGGATTTGGCCGAAAAAATGAGTTCCGGCCGGGTTGGCGGCGCCGACTTCGAGAAACTGACCAAAGAATACAGCCAAATCACGAAAATCACGCCAATCATACGGGAATATCGCGATGCGAAGCGTGCTATGGAGGACGCAGAGGCTATGCTCGGCGAACCGGACCTTAAAGAGCTCGCCAATGAACAACTGGCTTCTTTCAAGAGTTTATTGCCGGATATTGAACAGAAACTTCAAGTTGCACTGCTGCCCAAAGACGATGCCGACGACAAATCGGCCATAGTCGAAATCCGCGCCGGGGTCGGCGGCGACGAGGCGGGCCTGTTTGCCGGAGACCTGTTCAATCAATACCGAACTTATGCCGCGAACCATAATTGGAAAATCGAGGTCATCGACGAGAATCCGATTTCATTGCACGGCTATAAAGAAATCATTTTTAAGGTCGTCGGCACCGGCGTCTATGAGCGCCTGAAATACGAGGGCGGCATCCACCGGGTTCAGCGCGTGCCCGCGACCGAGGCCTCGGGCCGCATCCACACCAGCGCGGCGTCGGTCGCCGTGATGCCCGAGGCCGAGGAAATCGATGTCAAAATCAACGACAAGGATCTGCGCATCGATGTCTATCGATCCCAGGGCGCGGGCGGGCAGGGCGTCAACACCACGGATTCCGCGGTCCGCATCACGCATCTGCCGACGAACATCGTCATAACCTGTCAGAACGAGCGGTCCCAAATCCAAAACAAGGCCAGCGCAATGGCGATATTGCGCTCGAAACTCTACGAACTCGAACGCGCGGCGCAGACGGCGGCCCGCGACGATCTGCGCGGTTCGCAGGTCCTCGGCGGCGAGCGGTCGGAGAAAATCCGCACCTATAATTTCCCAGAGCAGCGCGTGACGGACCACCGGATAAAGCTGACGCTATATAAACTGGACGAGCTGATGGCGGGCGGCCCGGCATTGGACGAGATGATCGACGCCCTGATCGCCGCGGACCAACTGGACCGCCTGGCGAAAATGAAATAACGGAGGCACAAACTATGAATGCAAAATTAGATTTCAATCTTATGAAGTCGCTTGCCGAGTTTGATTTCGGCGACGGGATTCCCATGTTTTATATGGGATCGGCGCTGCATCATTCCGGTCAAAGGGTCCATATCATCAAAAAAGCGTTTGATTGCAAAGAAAACCCGCCGTTCACGCCGATCAAGAGAGGAGTGATGGATGTCAAAATATGGTTTCCGCCCGCGGACAACCGGTCGTTCACGGCGATAGCCGACGGCGGAAATTACAGCGGAGAATGGTTCGCGTCGGCGCGCCTGGCGCTGCGCGCCGCAGTTGAACATAAGGAACGAGTTAAAAAGCTAACGGATTATAAAATTACCGCAAAAGACTATAACCGCCGCGCGAGCACGATACAGATGTATCTGCGCGCATATAAAATAATCCCGACCTGTCCCGCGCCGCCGATTGTCAAGGGACGCGAGCCGAGCGAACTGGAAATCTCGTATCTGCTGACGCACCAGTCGCAGATATTCACCGACAGCGCGCGCGTGCTCGGCGATGAGTTCCGCGGCGACGGCTATGACGACAGGGGGCAGATCGAGCGGATCAGAAAATATCTGACAATCCGGCGGCTTGTTCCATCGTTCGCCCGCGGGCTCGTGTTCGGCAGATAGCTGCCCGGCATTCTTGCATGCCCTGGGTAAATCGGCGGCGACCACCATAGGCGGCCGTCTGGCGTCCGCGGCATTAAAAGGCGCGGGCGCGGGCGCGGCGTATGGATTCGGCGAGGGAGAAGGCGGCGCGATGGGCCGCCTGGAATCCGCGCTGAAATCCGGGGCGGTCGGCGCGGCCGCTGGCCCGCTGATGGAAGCGGCCGTTATGGGTGTCGGCGCGGCCGCCAATCGAGGCTTGCTAGGCCGCTCATTTCGAAATCATAAAGGCCGCGCGGAATGGAGCAAGAACTTGTCCGATTCTGCGAGCGGCAAACAAGTCCCGGATACGAACTTTGGTAGATTCTCCAATCGGGAAATGAAGCGGATAAACGATATTCCGGGCCTGTCTGAAATCGCGCGCATAGAAAATCGTAATGTGATAATTCCGGCAGAAAGGACGGCGTATATAGCGGGTAAGAGAATCGCCGGGGATAAAATAGAGCCTAATGATTTGGCAAAATTGTTGAACAATGCGCTTTACGGAAAGAAATCGCAGGTCACCACCGGCGGCAACCCGTTCAGCGTTATGATGTCGAGCGAAAAAAATCCGTCCGGATATGGAATACTTCTGCCAAATAAAAATCAAAGCGGCACAAATGTTATAGACAATGTGGTCCAAATGGATGCCGAAAGAATACCCAGAAGAATCGAGAGAAACAACAGAATACTGAATGGACGCGACTCTCCATTATCAACCACCGATTCCGGCTTTGGCAGCACGCTTTCTGCTCGTCAGTCTTCTGATGTGGGAATTATGCCACCGGCAGGGAAAGATGTCAAGAGGGCGGTCCACGGCCGCGAGCGCCTGAATCAGATGGCCGCCGAAGCCGACAGGATGGGCGTGCCGCAGTTGAATAAGGAACGAGTTAAAAATTGAGCTATAAAGAAATTATTCCAGAGCGCGATTCATAAAGCCACGCCTTTTTTGCTCGCAATTACAACGCTATGGAATGGGGGCTGCCCGCTTGTTAGGGCGGTTTGGGCGGGTTAAAACCACCCTATGATAAAGGTGGCTGGAGTTTAAGAGCAATATCGAAAGAAATTGCGCGCTTATTCAATATATTCGCGCACTCCAACCGAATGTTGGAGATTTTTTCGTCCCTGCGGACGCTTTCGATACAAGGGCTCTTAAACCCGACGGCAAAATCGCCGTTGGAAATAATATTACCATACTATCCCGTATTGTCAAAATGCAATCAGTGCCGCGGACCGGCCGGACCGATTGGCGAAGCGCGACGGGCCTTCCGCGCGGTGTTCCCCTCCTTTGGAGAGGTGGCATTTTTCGCGTAGCGAAAAATGACGGGGTGGTGTTTCACATTTGCACTGCCAAAACCAAAACAAACGATTGTGAAACAATCGTTTGTCATTCCCGCGCAGGCGGGAATAGGGCTTTAAGACTTATAACGGAAAACTTGTTTCAATTACAAATGTAATCGGAAAAGCAAGTATGTTGAAAGGTAGGGTTTAGAACCCTATTCCCGCTTTCGCGGGAATGACAAAAGTTTTTTTGCAAAAACTTTTGTTTTAGTTTAGTCAGTATTCGCCTTCCTCACCACCCCGGCCGCGTCGCGGCCACCCCTCCAAAGGAGGGGAACACCGCGCGGAAAGCCCGTCGCGCTTCGGCGGCCCCTTCCCTTTTGGGGGGAACACCGCGCGGAAAGCCCGTCGCACTTCGAGAGGTCAGAACTCGTGATAGGCGCCATCCTTCCAAAGGAGGGGAATCCGAGTCAGCGAGAACGAGGACACGCGCAGACCGCCGAAGGCGGGCGAGCGAACATCGCGCGTAAGGCCCGTCGCGCAGAGAATAATCCTTGACATCTGTGCTACATTTGTGTTAAAATGTATGACAAATACAAGCAAAGGTCTTACAAATGGCGGCATTATCTATACGAATTGACGAAAATCTGCGGCGCGGCGCAAGCGATGTGTTCGAGTCCATGGGGATGAATCTGGCCACCGGCGTGCGGTCGTATCTGAACTTTGTCATGACCGAGCGCCGGATGCCGTTCGCGCCGGTTATCAGCGAGATTCCGAACGAGACGACCTTGCGGGCAATCCGCGAGCCCGGCCGCAGAATCACGCTTGAAGAACTCGATAAAATGCTGGGGTTGTAAAATGCTGATTCTCGAAACACGCGCGACTTTCGACCGCGATCTCAAAGCATTGCGAAAAAAGCATTGGAACACCGACAAGTTAAAGGCGGTCATTGCGGAGCTTTTGGAAAACCATGGCATGTTCGGGCGCTTTCACGACCACGCATTGTCGGGCAACCTTGTCGGATTCCGCGAACTGCACATCGAGCAAAATATTCTGCTGATGTATCAGGTGGAAAACGGCTCTCTGATTCTGACCCGCCTCGGCACGCACGACGACCTGTTCGGATAATCCGGATAATTTCCACTACCCCGCCCGCTTCGCGGGCACCCGCAACGCCCGCGAAGGGGAATACCGCTCTGGAATAATTCTTTGACTTTCTTTTCAGAAAAATGACCGCTCCTTTGGAGAAAATAGTTGAGGAAATAAGGAGAGGTCAGAGCTTGTGATAGGCACCACCCCGGCCGCTTCGCGGCCACCCCTCCAAAGGAGGGGAACACCGCGCGGAAGGCCCGTCGCGCTTCGGCGGGCGAATCGGAAAATGGGCGAAAATGGATTATTTTTGCTTTTTTCCGCAAATGCAAAATCGCGCCGGCCATCACAAAATGCCCGCAAACCCGCAGAAATCCAAAAAAAAAAAAAACTCATTAGTATTTTTCGCTTGATGCAAATACGCGTATAGGTATATAATTTCCTATCGAAAAAGGATTATTTTCGAGAGGGGCCGGGGTTATGAATCAGGGAAATCAATTTAATCGCGCCGAACAAGGCGTCGTCGCGACGGCGGACGGCCGGGACTCCGGCCGGGCCGTCCGCGACTCCGACCGGGGCTTCGGGACCGCCAACTTTTTCAATCCCGAAAGCATGCATCCGCCCGGCGCCGCCAAATTATGCAAATATTCGCAAAAATACGACCCGGAGCGCAAACGCCTGGCGTATATCTGCGCTATGGCCGATAAAAATTACGGCCTTCCCAAATCAAAAAACAAGTTCTCGGCAAAATTACGGCGCGCGGCGGCGGCCGCGGCAATCGCGACCGCATTATTCGGCCTGCTCGGCCTGGCCGCGGGGAGCGCGAACGCGGCGCCGGTTCTGGCGACCAAGGGCTTCGTCCAGGACGGCGTCCGGGTCGCCAACGCATACGCGGACTCCTTGGTCGCGGGCCTGGCGTCCGTGGCGATTACCGGCGACTATAACGATCTGGCGAACAAACCGGCGGTCGGAACGGCCAGCCTTAAAAGCAACAATGTTCTGCCGCTCGAAACATCGGCGTCGGAATCTCTGGCGTCGGGGATGATAAACCTGCACAAGGTGTCGAAAACCGGGAGCTACGCGGACTTGAACGATCGGCCCGCATTCGCCGTCGTCGCCACGACCGGCAGCTATACAGACCTTATCAACAAGCCGAACGAGGATATGCCGATACATCTGAAATCGAACAATGTCCTGGCGCTGACGCCGGACGCGGACGAGATCGTCACGCACGGCACCACGATAAATGTCCACAAGATAACAAAAACGGGCAGCTGGAACGACCTGAACGACAAGCCGAACTTCGCGAATGTGGCGACCAGCGCGGAATATTCCGACCTTATCAATCCGCCGTCGGCGTCGAATCTCCGCGGCTTCAACAGGGTCGCGTTCACGGGCAAGTTCACCGATTTGTCCGACATACCCGACAACCTCGCCGATATTCTAGAAGACGGCCTGCCGACACTTGTCGACACGAACACCGCGGCCATACTCGACACCGCCAGCAACGAAGCGTTGACGCCGAACAACAACGAATCCCTGCTCGCGGGCGTGGTGGAATTGCACAAAATCAGCAAGACCGGGTCTTACGCCGACCTGCGCGAAAAACCGAGCTTCGCGCTTGTCGCGACCAGCGGAAATTACAACGACCTTATCAACAAGCCGACAATCGGAACCGCGAACTTGAAGACGAACAATGTCCTGACGCTGACGCCGAGCGAGTCCGAGTCGCTGTCGTCCGGCTTTGTGAACCTGCATAAAATATCCAAGACTGGAAAATATTCGGACCTTATCGACATACCCAGTTTCGCGGTGGTCGCGACATCCGGAAACTATGCGGACCTTATCAATAAACCCACGATTCCGAGCGTGCCGTCGTCTATGACTTTGACCAAGGCGGCGAACGGGACCGCGGCGACCCTGGCCGTCCTGACCTCGGACTCCACCGCGACGAACGCGATGAAATACAAGACGCTGGCCAGCGGGAGCAATGTAAGCCTGACCGCGACGGCCGATACGATAACCATTGCGGCGACCGACACGAACACGACCTATGCGGCGGCGACGAATACGGCGGCGGGCCTGCTGAAACTGAATCAGGCCGCAGCCGACGCGACGATAAACGCGGCGTCTACGACCGCCGGAAAGTTCTATCCGGTAAATCTGACCACGGCGGGCGTCGCGTATGTGAATGTTCCGTGGACGGACACCACTCCGTCGTCCTTGTCGTTGACAAAGGCAACGACCGGGACCGCGGCGACATTGGGCGTCCTGACTTCCGATTCCACCGCGACGAATGCGATGAAATATAAGACGCTGACCGGATACAATGTAACGCTGAATCCCGCGGCCGATTCCATACAAATCAGCGTCGCGAACGCATCCGAGGGAAACAAGGGCGTCGTTCAGCTGACCCAGCAATTCCAAAGCGCGAACGCGACGGATCTCGCGTTCTCGCAAAAGGGCGCCAATGATTTATACGCGATGATGACCAGCACTCTGACGACGAGCTATCAGCCGAAACTGCCCGATTACACGGCGGCGGACATAGGCAAGGCCCTGTCCATTGTCGACGGCGGCGGCAAGCCGATGCTGCAATGGGTCGCCGCGTCGTCGGGAAGTCTGGACCTCGGCTCCGCGACCGGAACGCTTGCGGTCGCGAAGGGCGGAACTGGCGCCAGCACGGCCGCAGCGAAGTCATTTTTCGCCGCGCCGAACGGGGCCGCGGGCGCGCCCTCCTTCCGCGCGATAGTCGCGAGCGACATTCCGACGCTGAACCAAAACACGACCGGCAGCGCGGGCACGGCAACGAAGCTGGCCACCGCGCGGACAATTCAGGTGAGTCTGGGCGCATCCTCGGCCGCATCCTTCGACGGCAGCGCGAATATAACGCCGGGCGTGTCGGGCATCCTGTCCGTCCAGAACGGCGGAACCGGCGGGACCACCATCGCCGCGGCCAAGGCGTCCCTGGGCATCATCGATGTCCCGGCGCCGCCGGCCACGGGCGAATATGTTCTGAAATCCAACAACGGGGTTATGTCGTGGGTTCTGTTGAGCAGCATCGGCGGCGGCGCGGCGCCAGAATGCGGCTCCACGCAATTGTCAAAGTCCTACGGGACGATTCAGGTCCAGTTCACGCTGCCGACGAAGGCCGACTTCACCGGGCATTTCTCCGGGACCTATATGGCCAAGGGGCAGGGGCCGTATAATCTCAGCTTTGACTTCAACGGATATACGAGCGGCGGAACCATATCGAATCTGAACATCGAGGGCAACGCGACCAGCGTCACGGTCAATTCGTTGCAGTTCAACACGACCACCGCCGTGGCCGAGTTCGGGCTAAACCTTGGGCTCGATTCCTGGACCGGCGCGTTCTCGGCGATAAAGCAGGGCGGCAGCTGCGTCAGCGTGATGATTCAATAGCCGCGACCGCCCGCGCCGCGGCGGTCGGAATATGAATAAGCGGCGGTTTGTGGTATAATAACTTTATGGACGAATTGACCGCAATATTGAAGGATGAAAAAATCGCCGACGAATGGAAGGGCGATTCCATCCGCCAGGCGCTCGAAAACGGGGCCGACCCGAACGCCGCCAACGGATACGCCCTGCGGATGTGCGCGGTTCGGGGGCTCGCGGATGCGGCGCGGATTTTATGCGAGGCCGGGGCGGACCCAAATGTCAACGACGGCGCGGCCGCAAAAATGGCCGTGCGATACAATCATCCCGAAGTTTTGGAAGTCTTGCGGAACGCGGGCGCGGATATGGGCCCGGCGATGGAATACGCCCGCGCGCGGGTATCCGACAACAACGCGCCCGCGCCGGAAAACGCGGCGGCCGCGGCGCGCGATATTGCGAATACAAAAAATATTATCGCCGGATTCGGCGGCGAAAAAGCGCGGGATGACAAAGAGCGGGGCGGCAATGCCCCAAAGTCGGCGGCGCTGAACCGCGCCGCGGATATTATCCTGGCGAAGCCGAAAGAAATCGATGCGATTGAAAAACCGCGCGACGACAAGGGCAGCGCGCTGGACAAGGCCGCGGATAAAATCAAATCGAAAATCGCGTCGGAAAATCTTTTCCGCCAGAAAATGTCCGAGACGGAGAACAATTGATATGAGCCCGCAACACGGAAACTTTTTTCATCTAATCGCTGGAACCCGCGGAAAGCTAGAGAGAGAGAGAGTAAATCCGTCTTGAAACTTGTCGCCGTTTTATTTGTCGCGTTATTTTCATTGACGGCCGGGGCCGCGAACGCCGCGAAAATCACAATAACCTTCGACACCTCCGCCGAGCCCGCCATACGGACGCCGCGCCTTATGGAGTGTTATTACAATCCCAAGATGCGAGAATCGGGGCTGAACGGCGAGGGCGGATTCAGCGACGGATGCACGCTGCCCGGGGGCTGGCTATACAATCGTGGGTTATTTGATTCCGGCAAGGATATTACCAGCTGGCACCTAGTCGACGCTACCTGCTCTATTCCGCAGATTCCTGCGATCAACCGCATCTCAAATGTGTTGACCAATTGCTATCCCAACGGCTTGGACAACGACATATCGCTGGTCGCGGTGCTGTCCAAGCCTGCCGACGCCAAAGGTCGCCCGCAGCTGATGCGGGGCGCATCCGACCAAGGCCGCGTATCGGGTCCCGCGTTGGCGCCCGACAACGAAAAAGAAAAGTGCGAGGCCCGGCCGGATAACATATACGAAGACGGCAAGTGCAAGCACAAAAACACCGACAAATGCGGCATAGTTTATTACGCCTATGTCGAGCGCGGCGCGGGCGTTTTGGAGTTCGCCGCGGGCGACGACAGAAAGCGGCACGAATGCTGCGAGAAAGATATGGTCATGGAAAATGCAAAATGCGTTTCCGCCGTCAAGGAGTTTTCGATTGTCTATGACCCGAACAACTGGAACAAGATGCCGGACGGGGTCGCGATGCGGCAAAAGTGCGCGGAGGGCGAGACATTCACTCTGGCGCCCGCGCCTGAGAAAAAGGGCTATGATTTCGCCGGATGGAAGTATCAAACGAAAGACCGCAACGGCGGGCGCAACGGGCCGATTTACACGACGACGGAACGAAAGGAAATAAAGTGCGACCAGGATTTTTCAATCGCCGCGCAATGGGAAAAAGCGGGCAGCGCGGCGGGCGATGCCGACAATGCGGAGGCCGTCGCCGATGCCGGGGCCGTCGGCGAGGCCGACGCGACCGCGGAGCAGGGCGGCGCCGGAGCTTCGGCGCAGAGCTTCGCTTCGGGGGAGCGCGCGGATATGTCCGAGGTCGAGAGGCAGTATCTTTCCGACTTCGACGAGCTGACGCGGATTTTCAACGAAAAGATTGCGGCGCTGGGGAAAAGGTAGGGTATGCCTGGTGGGGCGAGTTTTGATAAAACTCGCCCTTTTTATTTTCAAGGGCCGGAGGCCCGGAGAAAATAAAAAGTAATAGCTTGTCATTTAATTGCAAATTATCCGAGGGGCCTTTCGGCCCCTCTTCAATTTGCAATTGGTATTTTTTATCCATCCGAGTATGCGAGAACGAGCCGCAGGCGAAGTTCGAGCAAATACGAGGATACGCACAGGCGGCGAAGCCGCCGAGCGAAAATATACCCCACCGGGCAAAACTTAAAACAACGGCGGCTGCATTTCGCGGGGCGCGCGGAGGCCGAGGAGTTTTAACATTGTCGCCGCGATGTTCGCAAGCGTGCCGCGGCGACGGAGTTTGATTCCACTACCCCGTCGCCCTTCGGGCGACACCCCTTCGCCAGCGAAGGGGAATCGCGCTCTGGAATCTTTTCGCAATAAAGAGGAATTGCTCACCAAAATAAATGGGACCGGGTTTGTCGTGTGGGCGGTCCATTTTCGGCCGCGCCAGTCCGACATCTTTTCCGCGTTGCCGTGGTCCGCCGTAATCATTATCGCGCCGCCGAGTTTCAGCACCGCCGGGACTATTTTAGACAGACAAAAATCCAGCGATTCCAGGGACTTTATCGTCGCCGCCATATCCCCGGTATGCCCGACCATATCGCCGTTCGCATAATTCATAATGACCGCGTCGAAATGTGCGATATTGCGCAAAAACTCGCGCGTGATTTCTGGCGCGGCCATATCGGGCGCAAGGTCGAATGTCGCGACCGCCGGGGAGGCGACCAGAATCTTTTTCTCGCCCGGAAAGTCTATCGTCCGCTCGCTATCCATAAAATAGGTCACATGGTTGTATTTTTCGGTCTCGGCCAGGCGCAGCTGCGTCAATCCGTTTTTCGCCAAGACATCGCCGATGGTATTTTTAATCGGAATATCCGGGAGCAGGGCGGGGCAGTATTTATTCAGGTCGCCGCCGTATTGCGAAAAGCACAGCACGCGCCGATGGCGAGCCTT
>JAISGC010000004.1 GCA_031263295.1 Rickettsiales bacterium | reverse complement strand
TGCTGCCTCCCGTAGGAGTCTGGGCCGTGTCTCAGTCCCAGTGTGGCTGATCGTCCTCTCAGACCAGCTATGGATCATCGCCTTGGTGGGCTATTACTCCGCCAACAAGCTAATCCAACGCGGGCTAATCCTTCGCCGACTTTCGTCTTTCTCCTTTCGGACTTATGCGGTATTAGCATCAGTTTCCCGATGTTATTCCCCAGCAAAGGGCATATTCCCACGCGCTACTCACCCGTGCGCCACTGCGGTATTGCTACCGCCGTTTGACTTGCATGTCTAAGACCCGCCGCCAGCGTTCGTTCTGAGCCAGGATCAAACTCTCAAGTTTTAAGAAATCCGAGCAATCAAAGATTGCCGGATTTCGTTATCCGCCGAAGCCCAAAGGGCGAAGGCGGATTGTTTATAACCTGTTCGTGTTGCTCCTGCACATATAACACTGACATTGTTGTCAGATGATTTACATTTTTGTATTGTATTTGTTTCGCAAGACAAGCTTATTCATTTCGATTTCTCGATATGACGAGGTTATACGAAATCCGCCTTCGCCCTTGCGGGCTTCGGCGGATAACAAAATCCGGCGGCCTACGGCCGACGCGGATTTTTTAACCATCTACCTGTCTGGTGATGTGCAGTGCACACTTAAAGTTTGGAATAATCCGAAGCTTCAATCGCCTGCACATCCCTTCCGAATTAAGAATGAAGAATTATGAATGAAGAATTATTTCTTTGCGAAAGCATCCGTTTTTTGACGACGAGCGCGACCGCGAGAAAATAATTCTCAATTCTTAATTCTTAACTCTCAATTCTCTTGATGAGCTGCTTTATTCACAATGTTGCCAATTTTTTCCCCGTTCTTGCGAATCGGTTATTTGGAAAAAACGGCGGAATTTCGGGGGTTGAGAGATATTCCCAACGCGAAAACAGGGCCAGTATATGCTGATTTCTTGGAAAAGTCAAGCACAATCAATAAAAAAGATATAGTTTTTACTTTCGGGATTTCAAGGGCTTCCAACAAATACTGCGTGGTGGGGTGTGCTTCGATGAAGCACACCCTTTTTATTTTCGATGGGTCCCGAGGACCCGGAGAAAATAAAAAGAAACCGCTTACCGTTTAATTGCATAAAAATCGCGACGGGCCTTCCGCACGCCGTTCCCCTCCTTTGGAGGGGTGCCGCCGAAGGCGGCGGGGTGGTGCCTCACGCAGGCACTGATAAAACCAAAACAAACGATTGCGAAGCAATCGTTTGTCATTCCCGCGCAGGCGGGAATGGGCTTTCAACCTTATAACAACAAACTTGTTTCACATACAAATGTAAGCGTGAAAGCAAGTAGTGTCTGAATGCAAGGTTTAGAACCCTATTCCCGCTTTCGCGGGAATGACAAAAAATCTTTTTAAGATTTTTTGTTTAAGTTTTGTCAGTGCAAATGTGAAACACCACCCCGGCCCGCTTCGCGGGCCACCCCTCCAAAGGAGGGGAACGGCGTGCGGAATGTCCGTCGCGATTTTTAACAAAAAAACACATCAGCAAGTTCAACTCAAACTCCCACTCAAACTCAAACTAAAAATCGCCCCGAAGGGCGATTTTCAGAACCTATACATCAAACCGATTTTAACAATCGGCATAAAGCGCATATCCTTCAAGGAATCGTTCATATCATTGATTCCCTTTTGATAGTCGGCCCACATCTTGTCGATTTCGGATTTCAGCGAGTCGGTGTTCGCCTCGTCGTTCAGGTTGTGCCATTCGGCCTTCGCCTCGTCCAACGCGGACACAATCTCGCTTGAAGTCGGATCGATACCGGACTGCGATGTCAGCTGGGTTATCCAAGCTGGGACCGAACCGGTTCCGTTCAGGTAATCCAGAATGCCTCCGGCCAGCTCTCCGTAATTCGCATTCGGAAGGTCAGATTTGTTCACCCCGAGCGCATTCGCGATTGTGGTCGCCGCCGCCGAATTGATGGCATCGTTCACCTTCGCATTGACCAATTCCGACAGGACATCTTTGACCAATCCATCGACATTGGGCTTGTTGTTCAGGTTCATCAGAATATCTTTTCCGCAGGCATTGCCGGTTTCATAGCACGCGGCGATCGTCGGCATATTGATATTGCTTGACCCCTTCGTCGAGGTCGGCACCGAGAACTTGGGCGGCTTTGCGAAGACGACGCCCGCGTCCATATACATCTTTATGCCCCAGAAAAAGCCGAGGTCGAACCCGAGGCCCGCATAGGGACCCGAATATTTCCAGGCCATATTCGCGGAAATCTTGGAGCCGCCCGCCATCTTGACATTGATTTTGTCGCCAGCGCCTATATCGTAAGAGAATGTATTGGCCGGCATCATCGCGGACATATTCATATCCAGCTTTCCGGTATAGTATCCTCCGGACAGGCGAATCCCGCCCAAGAACCAGGTATTCCCGAACGGATAAAAGTCGATAATTCCGCCGATATTCTGGTGCTTTATGGTCAGATTGGCCTTCGCGCCGTCCATATCAACATAGTTTGTCCCGCCGAAATCGACCTCAACCGGGTCCATTTTCGATATTTTGTCGAACTTTTGCGACAAAAACAAGACTTTAAGGTCTGCATTGACATCATAGCCATCGCCATTGTCGGCCAGCACTCCGTTCGCCTTCATAGCGGACGGGATTTGGAAATCAAGACGCGCGCCAAAGCGTTTGCCCCAGAAACCCTCGGCCTTTTTATTGGCATATCCGACAAATCCGTTGTATGAAAACGGCAGCAATGGAACGCCCGCGCCGATTTCCCAGCCGCGCCACCAAGGTTTCGCGCTCTTCTGCTCGGGCGCATCGGCCTTGTCGACATATTTCAGATTATAGTCGTCGTCGTAAGACGGCACCTTTTCCGCGACCGCATTGGCCGTTGTCGCGGCATCGGCCACTTTTTCATCCAGCGCAATTTCTTCCGCAAAGGCCGGAGCAACCATCGCCATCGCAAGAATAGAAACCAAAACTTTTTTCATATAACACTCCTGTGTTTGGATAATTATAGGATTATTAGCGCATCGTGTCAATATTAGTGACTAGTGACTAACGACTAGTGACTAGTGTGGTGCCCGCAACAATTTATGACGCAATAATAAATGTATGACTTGCTGACGCGCCACTCGTTAGTCACTGGTCGTTAGTCACTAGTCACTAAAAAATCGGGCAAAGCCCGATTTTTTATCTCTTCGCCCCGACCGCAATGCGCTTGCGGCCGACCTTGCGGCGGCGGCCCAGGACCGCGCGTCCGGCGCGCGTGGACATCCGCGAACGGAATCCGTGGGTTTTGATTCTGCGCCGTTTGGACGGCTGATAAGTTCTCTTTGTCGCCATAATGAATCCTTAAATTGCTTCGCTATTTAATCATAAAAATATTAAATTGCAAGAAATTAGTTGGGGTTAGGGGAAGGGGTTGGGGGTTAGTGGATTTTATGATAGCGCCGATTTTTATAAGATAAACTTTATCGCGCGCTGCACTAACCCCTAACCCCTTGCCCTAACCCCTATTTCGACGGCATCAGCTTTTTACCCAGCTGTTCGATAAACCACATAAGCAGCATGGCCGCAACTATCGCCGCGATCCATTCGCCAAAGCCCGCCCAAAAGAAAGTTCCCACTGACATTTCGCCGATTATAGCGCGTCCCTGCGGATTGTCAACAATGCGGTTTTTTATTTGCAAAGCCGCGGCGATATTGTAAAATCGCCGACGGAGATTATTATGAACATTGAACTTGGCAAAAACATATCGCCGCGCGAAATCGAAGCGCGCATACAAAAGTTTTGGGACGACAATCGATTCTGGGAAAACGATGTCATGTCGACCAAGCCGCCTTTTTGC
>JAISGC010000096.1 GCA_031263295.1 Rickettsiales bacterium | reverse complement strand
GGTGGGGCGAGTTTTGATAAAACTCGCCCTTTTTATTTTCAAGGGCCGGAGGCCCGGAGAAAATAAAAAGTGATAGCTTGTCATTTAATTGCAAATTATCAGAGGGGCCTTACGGCCCCTCCTCAATTTGCAATTGGTATTTTTTATCAAAAAATACCCCACCAGGCTCTGGAATCAGAACCTCACGCTCGCGGTGACGCGCGCGCCGATGGTTTGGATTGCGGAGTTGTAAAAGTATTCCGCGCCCGCGCCGAACTGCAATCCGCCGATGGTCAGGAACTCGACCCCCGCCGTTCCGCGCAGCCACAGCGGGTCGCTTTCAACCGCCATAGTCGACGCGGCATCCGACGGCGCGAAGCGCCACTTTATCGCCGCGTCGTCTTTGCCCTGCATCAGGTCGTATTCCGCGCCGACCGACACCCACGGCCGCATTATGAATGTCGGTTTCAGATACATTCTCTTTTGGAGCAAAAGCGTGTATCCCGGCGTCAGCAAGGTGGTCTTGTCGCGCGAAAAGTTCATATAATCCGCGCCGCCGATTTTCTCAGTTATGTCGAATCCGTTGTTCTGAACGAAGCGCGCGGACAAAGTCCCGACAACATACTGCGCGGCAATCGAATGCACCAGCCCGAGCTCGCCGACGATGGACGCCGATTCTCCGTCCCCCGTTATATCGCCCGTGATTCCGCGATTGCCCGAGACCGACAATTTATGCGAATGGGCCGCGGCGTGGACGAACACGCGCAGCTGGTCCGCGATGCGCGACAGGACATAGCCGCCGATGTGCATATCGGTGTCTTTGGCGGACGCCGCGCGCGCCTCGCTTTGCCCGAGGCCTATATCGACCTTGGTCTTGTCCTGACTATCCACGACGGCGAGCCCCGCGGTAAAGCCGACGATAAGGTCGGTATTCATCTGAATATCGTATCCGCCGGATGCGGCCAGACGGAATCCCTCCATGGAATCGCCCGCGGCATCGGGATTTCTAATCGTCTGCATTCCGGCATCCACATCGGCCCAGGCCTTGGTCTTGACGCGATTCCTGGTCCAGAGCGCCTCGTCCTGCATCCGTCGAGACAGGCCCGACGAAGTCATCCGCTCGGTCGTCGAAACCATGGCGCCGAGGGCCGCGGCCTCGGTCGGCATAACCAGCCGCGCCAAGTCGACGAACGGCTCATTCTTGCCCGAGCCCGAGCTGAACGAATCCATCCGGTCGTAAATCGCGCGACCGATGCCATCGTAAATCGTTCCCTTGAAGGCGGCCGGAATCGCCTCTATCGGATTATTGCCTTCCCAAGAAAATCCCGCCTTGGGCAGTCCGTAATAGACCAAATTGTCGAGAGCGCCCAAGGCCGCGTCCGCGTTCGCTCCGGGCCGGAGGCTCTTGGCCTTTTCCTGCATATTGTAAATCATAATCGGGCCGCCGTATTTCGGATCGAAGACGGCGAACAATGAATCCTTGTCTCCGGTATCGACGCCGGGCGCGCGGTCCCACCTTATATATACCGGCGTGCGGTCCGCGCTGGTCTCGTCATAGCGCAGCGCGGAAATATAATCGAAGCACCGCGTTCCGTCCGCATTGCAGAAATAGACATTGATATTGCGCGGCAGGTATGTATCGGGCGCGACCTCAATCTGGTCCGCCTGAACCAGCCAGATAATTTTGCCCGGATCGACCGAATCGAAAATGGTCAGGCCGATATTGCCGCCGTGGAGCGATAAGCCGCTGCCGGGCTGCTTGCCGTTCGGGTCGCCCTTTCCGACAATATCCAAGGACATTATTCCCGCGACATTGACAATGGGCTTGGCGTCCGAGCCCCAGTTCGTCTGCATCGCGCCGTTCGTTTCGGTTATCGTCCCCGCATTGCTGAAATCGTTCGCGACCCAGGCGGGCAATGCGGCCAGCGCCAGAATGCTGTCGTCGTTGAAGTGATAATTGCCGCCTATCTCCATCCGCCCGAGGCCATAGAAGCGCACGCCGCCCGACACATCGCCGGTCGTTTTCACGAACGACAAGGGCTGAATATTTCCGGCCTGAACATCGGCCCAATCAACGCCGGGGCCGGAGTATCCCGCGCCGGTCTGCGCCAGAATCGAATCGGCCGCGCAGGTGGTGTCATACGGACAGGTCATAGCCGCCGATGTTATGTTCACGAAGCCTCCGCGCGAGGCCGTGATTTTTCCGTTCACCGAAATATTTTGCGCGGTTATGTTTATGTCGGCGGTCTTGGTGGCCGAGGCCGCGAGGGAGCCGAACGCAATCAGGTCTCCGACGGCGACGCTATCGCTCGTAAGATTCAGCGAATTGCCGAGGCCCGACAACTGAACCTTGCCCGCGGTTATCGCGGCATCTGATTTGATTGTGTAATCGGACGATGTTATTTCTATCGCGCCGGTATTGTCGTTCGCGGGCCGCTGGACATTCCTGTAAATATTTCCGACATCGAAGACACCGGTCGAGCGCAATCCCTCGCCCGCGAGAATCGTCCGCGAATTGGCCGCGGCAGTGAAAGACGCTACATCGACGAAATCGTTCGCGTTGATTGTCAGGGTTCCCGAATTGTTCACCACGCCCAGATTCGCCGTATCGTTTATTTTTATGTTCAGGGATTTTCCAGTGTCGACGGCCGTCGCATCCGCGGTCAAGGAATGCTGCGCGACAAGGTTCGTAGTCGCGCCGGACAATTGCAATCCGTCCGAGGCGCCGCCGGTCGAAATATTCGTCAGCGTCGTCGGCCCGCCGAGAATATTCAGGTTCGCGCCGTCGAATGTTATTTTTCCGCCAATGGCATTCGACAATGAAAAAGCATCCAGCCGCGCCGCGCTGATGGTTGTCGTCGCAGTCGCCGCCGCCGCGACATTTCCATAAATCGTAATCGCGCGGCCCGCGTTGGAGAGCGTCGCCGCGCCGCTGTTCGCAAGCGCGCCGTTGACGACCAGCCCGCCCGAATTATTCGTGATGCCGATTGTCGCGCCCGCGGAGTTCGTTATCGCGCCGGTTGAAACGGCCATGCCTTCGATGGTCAGCGCCGCCGTATTATTCAACGCGCCGAGCGACATCACGCCAGCGGATTTTAATTTCAGCGTTCCCGCGTTTGTCGTAGTGCCTCCGACGAACAGCGTCCCGGCCGATTCTATGGTCAGCATTTTAACTATGCCGAAGCTGGCATTTCCGACATTTATCCCGCCGGTGCTCGTTATGTTTCCGGCCGTCGTTTTCAAGACAAATCCATCTGTAAGATCCGCGTTCTTTATATACAGGCCCGCCGCCGCCTCGGTATCTATGCCGCCGTTTCCTATGACTATATTGTTCGACGCGGTCAGACCCGTCGCCGCCGAGTTCATCGTCGTTATTCCGTTCGATGTGAATCCGCCGGTCGCTATCGCGCCCGCCACATCGATGGTCAGCGTGTTGGTATCGTTCACAACAACCGCGCCGCCGTTCAGATTCAATGCGCCCGCCGTCAAGGTCAGCGACTTGTTCGTTCCGGTCATAGACACGCCGCCCGCCGTAATCGTTCCGGCGCCGACATTGATTGCAAAAGGCGTGGCCGAATCGATATTCAGCTTGCCGCCGCCGTTTGTCGAAATCGCGCCCGCAATATTGACATTCGCCGCGGCAAGGCCCGCGACTCCGCCGCCGACATTTATCGTTCCGCCGTTCGACGCCGCGATGTTGCCGGTCGCGCCGGTTATTCCGGCGCCCCGCAAGTTGACCGCGCCGCCGGTCGCATTGACGCTCGCGATTGTCGTCGTGCTGGTCGTGTTGATTGTCGTCGTCCCGCCGCTGTTGACAAGCGCGCCGATTGTCGCCGTGTCGGCGCCAATGGAAAGACTGCCCGCGTTGGTTATATTTCCGACGGCAAAATCATCGGACGCAGCGATGGTTGCGGCTCCGTGATTTGTTATCGTGTCGCCAACGCCCGGACCGGTGCCTGTGATATGGACATCGGCGCCCGAAAGGTTTATGGTTCCCGTTCCGTTATAAACCCCGCCCAACAAATGCAGCATTCCCGGCGTCGCCAGATTCATCGTGCCGGAACCATTCGATACATTGGCCGCTGTTATGGTGGTCGCCTTGGCGGTGAGAACTCCCGCCGCGTTTGTTATGTCGCCGCCGCCCGTTGACAGCACCTGCCCCGTCAATTCCAAATACATCGTCGGAATAATATTATTTGATAGAAACGACGCCAATTGCGTGGGCGAAATATTCGTGGTCGCGGCTTTCAGGTGAAACTCTGTGGCGCCCGCCGCATTGGTCAGCGAGGTAAAACTCGCCGCGCCGCCGACATCGGCATAAAAAGACTTGCTGTTTGTCAGCGCGGCAATCGCCAAATCGCCGGCCGTTTCGAATCGGACGGCGCCCCAGTTGTCGACATCGCCGACCGAAATATCCCCGCCGGTGGACTTGAACGAAAGATTGCCGCCAGTGTCGTTTCTTACAATTGCGCCGCCGGTTGAAATATCGCCCGCCGCGACGAACGACATTCCGCCCGTCGATGTCATCTGATTATTTATCGCGCCGGTCGTTATCGTCGTCCCGGCATTAAAGGCCGCGGTCCCCGCGCCCGTCGCGCCGATCGTCCCGGTCTGCAACGCGCCGGCGGCGCTCGCGGTCATCGTCCCTTCGTTCGTAATATTGCCGGTCGTTATCCCGGCGCTCGCGGTCGCCAGATTCATAGTCCCGCGATTGTCCACCGCGCCGGTTATATTTATCGAAGCTATATTATCTTTGATTTTTAATGTTCCGA
Source organism: Rickettsiales bacterium (assembly GCA_031263295.1). Taxonomy (GTDB): domain Bacteria; phylum Pseudomonadota; class Alphaproteobacteria; order Rs-D84; family Rs-D84; genus JAISGC01. Next base: position 6,203 of record JAISGC010000096.1, on the reverse strand, counting down.
GATTTTTTACAAGACCCGCGCCGACCGCTATATTTCCGCCAGTGCCCGCAATCGTCAATGCGCCCGCCTCCACATCCAGCGCGCCAGTCAGATTCACCGCGCCCGCGCTTATAATCGAATAGTCCGCCGGAGTTATAAACAGCCCCGCGCCCGGCGCCGCGCCGCCCATCTGCAATGATGCCGCAGACAATCCGCCGGTGCCCAGAATCAATCCCGTGCCGCCGCGCAACGACACGCCGCCGCCTGTTATATTCAGCCCCAGCGCATTCAGGTATCCGCCCGCGTTTATGCTGGCCAGGCCTCCGCTGTTCGTTATCGCGCCGGTCGCAGTCATCTGGGCCGCAGTGATATTCAAGTTCGCGCTGTTGTTCAATCCGCCGTTGAGCGCTATATTGCCAGTCGCGGTCATTGTCGTGGCGCCCGCCGAGTTCTCCATATTCCCATTTATAGTTATCGACGATCCGCTGTTTATCGTCGTGGTCGCGCCGTTCGCAATCGTCAGCGCGTCGCCCGAGAATCCAAAGACGCCGATGCGCATCGACGCCGCGGAACTCAAAACATTCGCGCCCGTCGTCGCGCCGCCCATAAAGCCAATCGTCCCGTTGACAATCAGTTCGTCGCCCGCGGATATTTCCTGCTTTTCGCCGCCGAACGACACAAAGTTTCCGTTCGTTATGATAAGGTCCCCGCCCGCGTGCAAGCGAATGCTTCCGCCGCCCGCGCCGAATTGCGTCGCTCCGTCAATGGTATTGCTCCACACGCCTCCGTTTATGTTCAGGTTGTTCGCCGCGTTCAGATGCAGGCTCCAATTTCCAACGCCCACGCCGCTGGATAGATTCAGCGCCGCGACCCCGAGGGGATTGGCGTTCGAACATGTGGCGCCAGGCGCGCAACCGTCAATTGTCTGCGACGCATTGCGATTGGTCCATAGGTCCTGGTTCTGGATCATTATATCGCCGCCTGTGATGCTCATAAATCCGACGCCCGATGCAGTCGTTCCGTCGCTTGTGCCATTATAAATCCAACCGCCTATATTTACGGCCCCTCCCTGCGCCGGATTCGAGCCGGGCGCGCTGATGGTAAGGTCGCCAGTATTTATGATGTTTCCCGGATGGTCGCCGCCAGCCCAAACCGAAAGATCCAAAGACTTCAAGCTAGACCCGCCGGAACCTATGGTAGAACCGTCGATTGTCTTTATCCCAGTGTTGACCAAATCTCCGGCCGAACAGGTCATGATTCCATTCGAGTCGACATCACAGACGCCGGGCGTGACGGCGGCCTGCGCCGACAACGGCGCGCAAAGCGCGGCAAAAAACAGCAGTTTTTTAAGCATTCTCTCTTATACCTGAAAATTATAGCAATTTTCGCGAACAGGGGGCAAGAACAATTCATAATTCATAATGCATAATTCATAATTATAATTCGGCGCTCGCTACGCTCGCCAATTATGAATTATGAATTGTGAATTATGAATTGATTTTTTCTTTCCATATACTATAATTCGTCAACTATGAAGCCAGTGATAACCATCGACATAGACAATGTGGTCTTCGCCCACGACGGAATAATATCCGGCGCGGCGATGACGCTCTATGGAATGTTCACCGGGCTTTTGGACTCCGTAATCGGCGCCCTGCCCCCGGCATTCGTGAACGCGATAATGAACGCCAGCATGGGTTCCGCGCGTCCGGCCCATATCCAAGTGCCCTATTGCATCGCTCGATTGGCCGAGACGACCGACCCGCACTTTTTGTCGGCGCGGCCGCCGTATTCGGTTGGCGCGGTCGCGAACCTGTTCGACAGATACGGAATGAAAATCCCGCGCGACCGCTTGGTGTTCGTGCCGTCGGACCGCAAGGCTGAGACCGCGATAGCGCTCGGCAGCATTCTTCACATAGACGATTCGGATATGGTGATAAAGTCCATGATGAAAATCGGAATGAACCATTGTATGATTTCCAACGATAAGACAAAATACAACCACTATCTGCGCCCAGCCGCGCAATGGCTGGAAAGCATAGTCCTTTTGCAGGCGAACCGCACCAGATTTTTCGGCAACGAGATGTAGCGTAATAAGATTCCAAAGCAAAAATCAAAACAAACCCCGAAGGGGTTTGTCATTCCCGCGCAGGCGGGAATGGGGCTTTAAGACTTATAACGGAAAACTTGTTTCACATACAAATGTAAGCGGATAAGCAAGTAGTGGCTGAATGTAAGGTTTAGAACCCCATTCCCGCTTTCGCGGGAATGACAAACGATTGCTTTGCAATCGTTTGTTTATGTTATAATTCCAATCATGAAAAACACATATCGCGCCGGGCTGTTTGCCGAATGGATCGCGCGGCAGATTTTGCGCCTGCACGGATACAAAATACTTGAAGCCAGATACACGACCGGCGCGCGGACGGGCCGCGCCGAAATAGACATCATCGCCCGCCGCGGAAAACTGATTTTATTTGTCGAGGTTAAAAACCGGCCGAACGCGACGGCCGGATTGGAGGCGATAACCTGGTCGCAAAGCGCGAGGCTCCGCCGCGCAGCGGAAACCTGGCTGTTGCGCCGGGCACCGCTCGCGACAGCGCGCTTCGACGCCATCATCGTCAGCGGGTGGAAGGTCAGGTGGTTTAAGAACGCGGTCTGACGACAGGTGTTCCCCTCCTTTGGAGGGGTGGCCCGCGAAGCGGGCCGGGGTGGTGTTTCACATTTGCATAGCCAAAACCAAAACAAACGATTGCAAAGCAATCGTTTGTCATTCCGGCGAAGGCCGGAATAGGGCCTTTAACCTTATAACAACAAACTTGTTTCAATTACAAAGATAATAAGGAAAACAAGTAGTGGCTGAATGCAAGGTTTAGAGCCCTATCCCCGCCTACGCGGGGATGACAAAAAATCTCTTGGGTCTGCGACCCCGAGATTTTTTGTTTAAGTTTTGGCAGTGCCAGCCTTCATCACCACCCCGCCACCCGCCACACGATGTGTGTCGGGCGACACCCCTCCAAAGGGGGGGGGGGAACACCGCACTGAATGCCCGTCGCGATTTACCACTAAAAAATCCCCTTTCGGGGATTTTTTATTTTTTCTTATTCTCATCGATATACTTGACGGCGTCGCCGACGGTGGCCATTTTGCCCGCGGCTTCGTCCGGGATGGTGATGCCGAACTGCTGCTCGACTTCCATAACGAACTCGACGACATCCAGTGAATCCGCGCCGAGGTCGTTGACGAACGCGGCCTTTTCCGTGATTTTGTCTTCGGAAACGCCGAATTTGTCTTTAATAATTTCTTTGACGCGGTCAAAAGTAGTTGCCATTTTGTTTATCCTTTGTTGCGGCCGCGGCGCCCAATGCCCCGCGGCCAAGTTATTGCTGTGCGACCCGAATGCCGCGATAGCGCCATCCAATATAACAAAATATAACAGGGGTGTCAATAGATAGTGAAAGGTTGACACCGGACGGCCGATTGCCTATGGTGCCTTTATAGCAACCAAAAGGAGACGCTATGAAAAAAATCACAATCTTGGCGGCATTCGCGGCGATTTCGATAACCGGCTGCGGCGCGGCGGACGAAGGCGGATTTCCGAAGTTCGGCGAGACCAACTATTGGGACTGCGGCGACAACTTCAAGCGGCTGGCCGTAAAGTTCGCGGACAAAGAGAACGGCGAGATGACCACCATCGTAAGCCTGATACAATTGACCCTGGATTCCGAGACCGAAACCGAGCGCGTCTATAAATCCAAATCGAGTTATACCAGCCAATACGGATTCGTGGTGAAAAGCGACGGCAAGGCCGACTTCGTCCGATACAAAGAGCGCATCCCCTGCGAAAAATCCAAAGACGAGTAAAATACCGGCGTGCCTTCCGTCGCTCGGCGCTACGCGCAGCCGCGAAGCGGCGAGCGAATATCCGTCGGAAGGCGCGCCGGTCTTTTGTTCGTCTTTATGTCAGAAAATCAAACCCGCCGACGGCGGGTTTGATTTTCGATCGGCCGGTTTTAACGGCTGTTCTTGCCCATTTCGGCAATGACCTGCGCGATGCCCTCGCCGTCGGTCGCAAGTATCGAAACGAGGTTCGCGACGAGGCCGGCGGCAAACCCGATTCCCCCGGCGACGGCGGCCTTTTTCAGGCTGCCCGTCGCGGCGAATGTTATCGCGGCCGGCGCCAGCGTGGTCGCGGCGCTAAATATCAGGTTTTGTGCAATCCCCTGGTTGTCTATATCATGCAACTGATCCGATTCCAGTTCTGGATGCGGTATTGGTTGGAACATATCTGAACTCCTTTGATTGTTTTGGTCAGAACCGCATTATAACCTGTTTTATACTTGTTGTCAAAAATAATTACTATGTCAAGTTTTGGCGCACAATCGGCGGCGGTGTCGGCGCGATTTGCGGAATGACGGCAAATGTGATAGCATCGCCGTATGCCGAAAACAAAATTGCCGCCTTTGATAGATTCTCCTTTTCATGACGCGCCCGACAGCAGCGCCTTCGATGTCAAGCTGTCTGAAATGGCGAATAAAAAGCCGACGACGGTCGCCAAAAAAAAGGCCATTTTCAAGCGGGCCCAACAAAATCTTTCCAAGTCGAAATTATTCGAGAACACGCGCGTTGTCGTCGACGCGTATCTAAATATACTGATGAGAAAGGATATGCGAAAGAGGCTGAAAAAGTTCGAGGTGTTGTCCAACTACGAAAAGGTGGCTTTCGCGCAGGACATAGTCGACGAGATGTTCAAGCTGCTGATTGATCCGATCGGCAAAGAGTTTCCGGGACTGCTGGTCGAGTCGTCCGACGAAACATGGTGGATGGCTTTTATGCCTCGCAAGTCGAACGAAAAAAGTAGTATTTGGATAAACTTCGCCAGTGAAGAAATGCGTGAGAGTTGCGTTTTTTTCACAAGTCTTCTGCACGAGTTCATACATGCCAAAGACTGGTATGTGCCGTATCTCGGCGCGCTCGGAACTCAGATTGCACATATATCGTTTCGTAATCCCGTTAGTCCGACTGACGACTCTTATGCTTATTATTCCAATCCGGTCGAGATAAACGCAGGTCTTCCCCGTGGGTGGATTTATCAGGCAATCAGAAAGATTAAAGATGGGGAAACACAGATTGATGCCCGGCATATGACTATGGATTTTATGGTTGGGGAGCGCTGGTTGAGGGACTAATCGGTCGGAATGCGCCGGCGCGATTTGCGGCGCTTGCAATCGGGCGGCGGAAGTGGTATGGGTTCTTGTGTAATCAAAGGAGACCCATATGAAATACATTCTGACCATTTTGACGCTTGCATTGCCGTTCGCGGCGCGCGCCCGGTTTGTCGAATCGGCGGCGGCGCGGCCCGCCGTGTCGACGATTGCGGCGGCCAAAAAAATGTCCGACGACGCCAAGGTCGTCGTCGAGGGCAAAATCCAAAAGCAGATTAAAAAGGACAAGTATTTATTCGGCGACGGCGCGGATACAATCGTCGTCGAGATAGACCGCGATGTCTGGCGCGGCGTCGATGTTTCGGAAAAAGACCGGCTGCGCATCTTCGGCGAAGTGGACGCGAGCCTGTTTCGCGCCGCCGAAATCGAAGCCGACGCAGTGGAGATTATTAAATAGATTCCAGAGTATTTTATGACAAGATTTCTGAAAGAAATCTTGTCAGCCCCGCGCAGGCGGGGCCAGGGCTCTAAACCTTACATTCAGCTACTACTTTGTTTTCACAATTACATTTGTATGTGAAACAAGTTTGTTGTTATAAGTCTTAAAGCCCTATTCCCGCCTGCGCGGGAATGACAAAAAATCCCTTTGGGATTTTTTGTTTAGGTTTGGTCAGTGCTTGCCTTACGGCCATACTCCGTCGCGCTTGGCCGCAAAAATATTTGCAAAAAGGCTTTGGGCGTCTACAATGCGCCGATGCCTGAATATCAAAATATTTTATCATCGTATAATCCCGAAACCGATTTCGAGCAATTGGAAGCGCTGAAAATGCCGTTTATGTTTCGGTGGAACAGCGCGGTTGAAATGCACCAGACAGGCCTGCCCACCCAGGACGCTATGCGCGCGGACCCGGACGCAAGCGATTCGGAAATCAAGCATGATTTGGAAGAGTTCTGGCGGCGCATAAAGATGCGCGGACGGAACGAGGTTCCGTGCTTTCGGTTCGGCGCCGCGCCCGGCGTCCGCATTCCGCCGTCGCACAAGGTCCTGACCGAGGACCT
>JAISGC010000046.1 GCA_031263295.1 Rickettsiales bacterium | reverse complement strand
CGCCGCCTATGGCGCGGCGAACAATTTCGCGCGAGCGCATGAGTGAACCGAGCCATTGCGCGCGCAGAGAGCGCAACCGATATGGCAATAGGCGTTGCAAGTCGTATCCGTGGAGTTGGAGATAAGAAACACCCATGCGGCCGTTACGCGCTGATTATTCACTCTCTGCACCTTGCAAAAGCAATTCTTGCCCCAGCCCGCAAGGTTGGGCTTGCCGCTGACGACACTCGCTTGGCTCATAGTATCATCATTGCTGTTATTGCCAAGGCACGCGGCGATGCCATCAACCAACAGAGAGCGATCGGCCGTTTCAACGAACCACGCGCTGCCCCATGCCGGACCATACGACGCCGCATTTAATGTCGCCCACGATGGAACCAGAGTGTTGTCGTTTTTGACTACTTCAAGATAGGCGTTGTCGGTGTATGTTTTCGCCGCGGCGAGACCGCTGTCGACATAGGCCTTGGTCGCCAGGATGGGCGCGGCATTGGCGGCGGCCACGCCGAACATTATTATAATTGTGATTATTATTCGAGATAGTCGAGATACGAGATAATCGAGATATGAGATACGATTATCTCGTCTATCGCGTATCTCGATTATCTCGCGATTACCTCTCTCTCTACGATTCCGCGGGTTCCAGAGGTTATAAGGCTAAAAAAGTTTTGCATTTCGTATTCTCTTTGCCGATATTTTATCACATTGCCCACCGGTAAGGAAAGAGTTTTTATGCGCCAAGCCCTCCGTGCGGTGTTCCCCTCCTTTGGAGGGGTGCCGCCGAAGGCGGCGGGGTGGTGGCGATAACGAGTTATGCCAAATCCTAAACAAAAAATCCTGAAAGGATTTTTTGTCATTCCCGCGAAGGCGGGAATAGGGCTTTTAACTTTATAACGAAAAACTTGTTTCACACACAAAGATAATCGTGAAAACAAGTAGTGTCTGAATGTAAGGTTTAGAACCCTATTCCCGCTTTCGCGGGAATGACAAACGATAGTTTCACAATCGTTTGTTTTGGTTTTGTCCGTGCCTGCGTAAAGTGTCCCCTACTTCCCGTTATCCATTTTTATCTTGTAAAAATGGAGCGACATTTTCGGCAGCGGCGGCAGGGATTCGACCGCCTGACTCGCGTTCAGCTGCATCGTCATATGCGGGCGGTATGCCTCGAACTGCGTGGCCAGCCCGTATCGCGTTTTGATTTCGTAATGCAGTTTTTCCAAAGCCTCGCAGTCGAACTCGACCACCAGGCACCGGCCGTCGGGCGTGTCGAATACCGAAAGCCGCGGCCGCGCGCCGATTACCGGCAATTCGATTTCGGGCAATGCTATGCCGCCGACGCTCACAACCTGCTTGCTGTAAATTATAGTGCAGTGCGGGCTCGCGACGAAGTCCGCGTAATCGACGCCGCGGCGTTTCATCTCGCCGACAATCTGACCGATGCTGCGGCGGTCCGGTATGATTCTGATATAGGTGCGGGTGTCGCTCATAATTTCACTTCTTCTATTTTCCAATTATGCAGCCACAGGATTGACGCGGCGACGCGGCGTCCGGGATAAATCCGCGTGAGCAACGCAGCATAGTCGCCGAGTTTCGCCGCGTATGAATCGCGCCGATCGCGCGTCGCGTCGGTTTTATAATCGAGTATCTCGACCGCGTTTTCCGACACAATCATCCGGTCGATGCGATAGGAATGAAAGCGCCCGCCGATGTCGCCCGCGATCGGAATCTCGGCCCGCGAGTCCGCGCTCCAAAATCGCGCGATGGCCGGATTGGATTTTATTTTGTCTGCGAGTTCATTATTATCCGCAAGATTTATTGTTTCCAGTTGCTTGTGAATCTCAATGCCGTATTCCATAGCATTTTTATACAAAAGTTCCGAAGGAACTTTTGTCATTCCCGCGCAGGCGGGAATAGGGCTTAAAACCTTTTTATCAAGATAGGGTTTAGAGCCCTGGCCCCGCCTGCGCGGGGCTGACAAATCATCTTTCAGATGATTTGTCAAAAAATGCAGTCTTTTCAATACATTATCATACTCTGTTAAAGTAAGCTTTTCTATATTTTTCGCACTTTTTTCCGGCGCGGCGGCGGGCGGGACTTCGCCGCTTTCGATTGTTATCGTTCCGTCGTCCGCAACGACCGCGCCGGGCATATTTTTGATGATTTCGTATAATTTCCCGTGCCAATTTTCATTTGCGGTCCGCTCCGCGCATCCGAAAACGAACAGGCGGTCGCGCGCGCGAGTCATAGCCACATAAAGCAGCCGCCAGTATTCCTCCGTCTTCTTCGCTATGTCGATTTCTTTGGCCGCGTCGTATTTTTCGCTCTCGATTTCGCCGGTCTTGCATAGCATCACATCGGGCGCGGGCGCGAGCGGAGAAAACTTTCCGACCGGGGCCGGGGATCGCGGGTTCTTCGTCGTGTCGACCAGAAACACAATCGGCGCCTCCAAGCCCTTCGACGAATGCGCGGTCAGAATGCGCACGCCCGCGCCGCGCTCCATATCGCGTCGGATTTCGTTCTCGCCGTCCAGGAACCATCGCAAAAAGCCGGGCAGCCCGCCCGCCCGCGTGCGCGAATAGGAAAGCGCGATGGTCATAAACTCGTTCAAGGGCTCGATGCATTGGCGGCCGAACGCGCGGATGAATTGGCCGCGCCACCGGTTCATTATATATGAAAAGAAATCGAACGGAGCGTCCGCGCCGCGGGCCGCAATCTCGTTCAGCTTTGCAAAATCCGCGCCGTATTTTTCCGGATCGTCGGCCGCGCGCGCGCCCATCGTCGCGAACAAGGTCTTTGTTTTGTCGCGGCCGATGCAAAGCTCGGCCAGCGCGTTTTCGGTCCAGCGGAATATCGGCCCGCGCAGAACAAACGCAAGTTCCGCGTCCGCGCCCGGAGCATTCGGGAGCGCGGCGAAGCGGAGCAGATGCAATAAATCCCTAACCGCCGGAAAATCCGGCAGAATTATGCGGTCGCTGCCCGCGGTCGGGATATTTTTCCTTTTTAATTCGGCCGAAATCAAATCCGCGAAGGGCCGCCGCCGCTGAACCAATATCATAATGTCCGACGGGGCGGCCGCGCCGCTCGAAATCAGATTTTCTATCCTTTCCGCGACCATTTTCGCATAGTTTTTCCGCGTGATTTCGAGCTCTTCTTCGCCGTTTTTTTGGAGCAGCGGAGCGATTTGGACCTGTCCGAAATCATTTTTACGCCAAGTTCTGTGCTCGATGTTCTCCGGCAGTCCCGCGGGCTTCAACGCGTTGAAGAAAAAGTCGACAACTTCAAGCACCGCGCGGCTTGCGCGTCTTGATTCCAATAACGGCACCGTTGCATATTGCCGCATTTCGGCGCCTGCGGCGCGGCCGATTTTTTCCGGCGCCGCCGCAAAATCGGACGGACTGGCCCCTTGGAACGAGAATATGGATTGCTTGATGTCGCCGACCGCGAACATGGTCCGCGGATTTTGTTTTTCGCCGACCGAAAAAAAGTCGCCGAGCATCGAAAAAATGATGTCCCACATTACCGGCGCGTTGTCCTGCGACTCGTCGACCAGAATATGCTTGATGCCGAAATCGAGCTGCGACAAAACCTGGCCCATCGTCTTTTGATTCCTGAACATCGCGGCGGTTTTGTGCAAAATGTCGTCGAAATCGAGCAGGCCGCGCCTGTTTTTTAATTCGGAATACCGGGTCGCAAACGCATCGCATAGCACAAGAAAATCCGCGGAAATCCGCATAATTTCCGCATTGTTTTCATATTCTATCGCGGCGCGCAACTGCTCAGAAATCTGAACAGCTTCCGCGGGCGGATTTTTATAGGTTTTGTTCAATCCTCCGTCTTTTTTAAGATATTTTCCATAGATTTTCTCGTCGAAAACCGGTCGCGCAGATTTTTGACCCAAATCGAGATATTCCCCAGTTTTCTCAATGATATAATCAACGCTCTTAAAGTCGTTTTTCAACTGAATTATGCGCGTATATTGCGAAACCAAGCTGTCCAAAAGCGCATCCAGCGAATATTCCGAAGTTGCGCCCAAAATATTGTCGAACGCCTCCATAATTCGCGGCGTCGGCGTCTTGTTCATCAATTCGGCGAAGGCATCCTTCAACAGGCGGCGCTGCTCGGCCCCGCTGACCAGCCGCCACGACGGAGGCGCGTCGGCCTCGACCGGAAAGCGGCGCAAAATATCTTCGCAAAAACTATGAATGGTTTGGATTTTCATCCGGCCGGGATTGTCGATGAAGTCGTAAAATATTTTTCGCGCCGCGCCGAGATCCGCATCCGTCGGCGGATTGTTGTGCGCTATGCCGACAAGCAAGTCGCGCAATTCGCCGTCGTCGGCGCGCGCCCATTCCGACACCGCCGCCAAAATCCGATTGCGCATTTCGGCCGCGCCCGCGTTGGTGTATGTCAGGCACAGGATGCCCGCGCCGCCCTGCTCGTTTGCGACGAACTCGCGGAAAATCAGGCGCAACAGGCGCTGAACCAGAACGAAAGTCTTTCCCGTTCCGGCGTTCGCCTGAACGACTATGTTCATTGTCGGCGCCACCGCGGCCGCCTGCTCGTCCGATAAATTGATTTTTCGTCCCGCCATTTGCCTTAAATTATGCCGCAAAAAAATCAGATTGCAATTTTTTGCAAAAGGTGCAATCATTCGCGCGGCGGCGGGCAATCCCGCGGCCGGGGCTTTAACAACCTCTAATTTCAGTGCGTCCGTAGGGACGATAAAAACTCCAATTCCGGTTGGAGTGCGTGAATATATTGAATAAACGCGGCAATCTCACTGAAATTGTTGTTAAACTCCAACCACTCTGTGCCCAAAAGCCGCGAGTGGCATTGCATTCGGAGGCGCAGACAATGAAAAAACTTTACGCGATTGATTTTTGGCGCGTTCTTATGACGATTCTGATAATCTGGTTTCACTATCGGACGGGCGCGGCGCGCGAAGTCCTGAAACTGAACGGCGGCCTGATGGTCTCGATGTTTTTCATAATGGCGGGATTTTTTATGTGGCGCGCGGTGGGGCGCGATTCTGTCGCCGCATATATAAAGGACCGGTGGCTGCGGCTGGCTCCGCCCGCGATATTGGTCCTGGCGATTGCGGCGGCGGCGTTTCATTACCCGTGGTCTTCGGTTGCTTCGGGCGCGGGAATGCTGGGCATTTTCGGCGAGAAAGTTTTCCAGAACTGGACGCCGTTCTGGTATATCTGGGCGCTGTTCTGGTCGCAGATTATTCTGTTCGCGTTTGTGAAATTATCGGACAACAAAGACAGGGCTTTGTTTTGGATAGCCACCCTGTCGATAATCGGAATCACGGCGATGTTCGCCGAGAACAACTGGGGCGGGCATACCAAATACGGATTCGGGTTTATAACAATCGGAATGATTCGCGGAATATGCTGGACGGGCGCGGGAATGATTCTTGCGCGCGCGGACGAAGTTCTGCGGTTCGCGAAGACGCGCGCCGCGGGCGTCTGGTTTTCGATTGCGGAAATCGCGGCGGCGGCGTGGCTGATTTTCGAGCTGCTGTTCGGCGCGACGCGCGGCAATCCGCGGTTGGAGATGCTGGCGCTCGCGGCCTTCGCGTGGATTTTAATCAGTCATAAAAATAATCTTGGCGTTCTTTCGCGCGCTATGAACAAGTGGAGTTTCTGGGGCCGCGCCTCCGCCTATTGCTATACGGCGTTCGTGTGTCAGGAACTTATCGGCAAATGGCTGAAACATTGGGCGGAGCCGTGGTCCAAGCTGGCCATGCTGGCGATTTGCGCGTTCGGATTCGCCGTGTTTTACGAGCGCGTCGCCGCGCCGAGATTCCGCCGAATGATCGGGAAAAAATAATATCGATGCCCGGGCGTTATCACGCTCTGTATTTATCTGTCGCGGTCCGGCAGGAACAGCCAGTTCCAATTTTTGTATTCCTTCGGCTCTCCGTATCCGAGCTGTGCGAAGAACGCGGCGACCTGATCCGCCGTTTCCTCGAACGCCTCGATGAAGACCGCGGGCCGATGCCGTTCCAGCGTCTTCTTCGCGCCCGCCAGAGTTTTCAGCTCGAACCCCTCGACATCAATCTTCACGAAATCGATTTTCTTTTCGCCGAGGTCCAGGCCGTCCAGCGCCTCTATTTTCAGTCCGCCCGCGCCCGCGGCTATGTGCGTGCCGCCGATATTGCCCGACGAATATTGCGCGATGGCGCCCGCGGACTTCGCGTCGCCGAGCCCGATATTATGCGGGATTATTATTTCGCCGAGATCGTTCAGCCCGATATTGCGGACCAGGTGCGCGAATGTGCGCGGCACCGGCTCGAACGCGTGTATCCGCGACGCGCCGTCCCGCGCCCAGAATATCGAATGGTTGCCGATGTTCGCGCCTATGTCCAGAATGACGGCGCCCTTCGGAATAAATCGCCGCAGGCCGTCCAATACATCCTGCTCGTAAAAGCGCTCCGTGTCGCCGAGATGCGTCTGGATGAAGTCCCATCCGAACTGCGGCAGCCAGAACCGCGCCCCGTCCGGCATCTCCATTGTGTCGCCGCCGGCCAGCAGAGCCGATTTTTTCATAAGCAGCCGCGCGTTGCGGTTTTCGGCGCCCTGATTCTTGGCGGCCTCGCGAATCGTTTTGTCCGCGGCGCCCCAGACCGCGCCCGAAACAGCGTCTATCGCGCGGCGGTTCAGCTTCTCGGCGTTCGGGCGCCGCATCGCGCGCAGTTTTTTCTTCATCCGTCCGTTCGGGAGCATCATTCGCGCGATGTTTATCAAAAAGTTTCTCATATTTTTTCCTTTATGAAATCCGCTTGAAAAAGCGGCCCGCCATCCGAGGCCCGCAGGGGCGCGGGATGGTTGGAGTTTCATAACAATCTTTGCGAATTGCGCGCGTATTCGATATATTCGGCGCACTCCAACCGGCGTTGGAGTGTTTTTTGTCCCTTCGGACACGCAAAGAGTGGCTATGAACCCACGGCGGCGCGCATCGCGCCGCGTATTGCGATTATATCAGAGCCGAAGGCGGTTGCAATTGTTTTTTAGAGGATTTTGACAAAGCGATGGGGCGCGGCGGCTATCTGTAAGAAACTTTGAGATTTGCCAATTCAATCGGGCCCAGATGCGAAGGGTTGTTCGGGTCGAGGTCATCGACGCTGAAACGCCCCGCCGCGACACCGAGCAGGAACGCGTGATGCGCGAATCCCGCGCCGAAAATCCGCGCCAGGTTTTCGTATGTCTCGAACAGGACCTCGGCCTCGTCCTCGTGCGGCAGCTGGTCCAGCCCGGCCAATTCGATTAAATAAGTCTGTATCCGCGCGTATCGGTTTTCGTTTTTGTGCGCGGCATAGAACACATTGTCCATATCGAGCGGCAGGCGGCGGACGCTTCGTATGTCGTGAAAGCCGGTCTCTTCGGTCAGCTCGCGAATCGCGGCGGCCATCGGATTTTCGCCCTGCTCCACGCCGCCCTGAACCAGGATATTCCACCCGAACTTTTTATTATGCAGATAGAGATACTTTTCCTCGGACGGATGCCGGACGACCAGCATAATCACATCGCGCCGGACCATCTTCGCGCCGGGCCGCAACTTGTTTTCGTCAATGCTTTCGATGATTGGAATCATATGGCGATTGTAGTAATGGCGCCCCGCCGAATCAAGGAGATTATTCCAGAGCATTTTATGACAAACAACGAAGTTGTTTGTCAGCCCCGCGTAGGCGGGGCCAGGGCTCTAAACCTTACCTTTCAGACATTGCTTGCTTTCACAATTATCTTTGTATGTGAAACAAGTTTGTCGTTATAAGGTTAAAAGCCTCATTCCCGCCTGCGCGGGAATGACAAAAAATCCTTTCAGGATTTTTTGTTTAAGTTTTTTCTTCTTTACAAAAAATACAAACTCTCTATAATGTGAAACGAACCAAGTTGGGAAACTTGCGTTCGGGTCTTGAAAAAACCCATATAAGTGCGGCGCTCTTTTCGCGCCGTTATCCGCGCATAAAAAATGCCTTGTCTAAAAGATTGGGCGCACGCGGCAAATTGCCGCCTTTTTTATGCCACCGGCGGCATCGCCGGCCCCGTTATGGTCGGGGGGCCGTCCAGAGCAATCTTGGCGGGATCATTCACTTATATGATTATTTCACCCACCCGACCACCCTTCGCGGCTGCGCCGCTTCGGGTGGCAAGCCGCATCAAAGTTTTCCGACGAAGCCGTGCCGTCCAACGGGTGTTCCCCTCCTTTGGAGGGGTGCCGCCCGAAGGGCGGCGGGGTGGTGGCGATAACAGGCTGTGCCCGCTTTAATCACCACCCCGGCCGCTCCGCGGCCACCCCTCCAAAGGAGGGGAACACCCGCGTGAAGGCATCGCGCAACAAACAAAAACAGGGAGAAAACAATGAAAAAGAGAACAGATAACAGAGAACAGAGAAAAGAAAACAGAAGGAAGAGGATAATTCTATTCTCTGTTATCTGTTCTCTGTTCTCTCCGCTTGCGCCGCAGGCGCAAGCGGCCAAGCTTTGCCGACTCGCGCGCGGTGGCGCGTCGATAAACTCGTCGCGGTATTATTTCAACGGGACGAACGGCGGGACATGGGTTGCCGGGAACGGCTGCGGCGACCTCGACACGGGCAGCGATGATCCGAATGTCAGTTGCAGCCAAGTTTTTATGAAGGGCGAGACTCTGTGCAGCGAAACGCCCGCCAGCCTGGTTCAGAACCGGTCCAACATTCCGACCTGGGACGCGCCGTCGACGACGCTCGGCGATAATTGCTGGTGCCGGATGACATATCCGGTCAAGGGCTATTGGGTTCCGTGGGCGGCGGGTATGGGTTGCGCGACTTGCGCGCGCGACTGCCCGGGATGGATGGTGAACGATTCAAGATTGCTGAACTTTCTGGCAACGCCGTTTTGAGGCCTTCCGCGCGGTGTTCCCCTCCTTTGGAGGGGTGGCATTTTTCGCGCAGCGAAAAATGACGGGGTGGTGCGTAAGGCGGACACTGCGCCCTCCTGCCCCCTTGTGGGGCGGGACGGATTTTCTTGTTGAGCAAGCAACGCTTGCGAAACTAGAAAATCCTGGGTGGGGGTATGTGCCTTATTTATAAAGGTTCACCCCCACC
>JAISGC010000027.1 GCA_031263295.1 Rickettsiales bacterium | reverse complement strand
TATATTTTTAAGATTGGCCGCGGCGATTTCCTCCCTTATCATCATCTTATAGACCGTCGGCGGCGCGCAGAATGAATCGACCTTGTTGTCGGCGAGAACTTTCAAGAGCGCATCCGCCGGAAACTTTCCGCCGAAGTCATAGACGAACACCGACGCGCCCGCCAGCCATTGGCCATACATTTTTCCCCAGCTGCATTTCGCCCAGCCCGATTCCGACAGAGTAAAGTGCAAATCGCCGTCCTTCAACTGCTGCCAGAAAACGGCGGTGTTGATGTGTCCGAGCGGATATGTGAAATCGTGCGCGACCATCTTCGGCATTCCGGTTGTGCCGCTGGTGAAATAAATCACCATCGTGTCCGTGTTCTTGTTCGGAATGCGGTCGAAAGTCTTTGCCGCGGTGCGGCACTCGTTGTCGAGGTCCAAGATATTTATAACGCGGACTTTGGCCGCGGTCAGTTCCGCCATAATATAGCCGTCGTCGAACGCGACCGCGGCCTTGGCCCCGGACATATTCATCCGGTATTCAATATCGTGCGCCTTCAATTGGTTGGTCGACGGAATCGGAATGACGCCGAGCTTGTGCGCCGCCATCATCAGCACCCAGTATTCCCAGCGCCGCCGCATAAACAGCAGCATCGCGTCGCCCTTTTGGAATCCCCGCGCGGTCAGGACATTGGCCATCTTGTTCGACATCTCGGACAATTCGCGGAACGATATTTCCTTCTTTTCGCCCGCGTCGTTGGTCCAAAGCACGGCCAATGCGTCCGGCGTTTTCTTCGCGATTTCGTCCAGCGCGTCGTATCCGAAATTAAAGCCTTCGGGCACCATCGGCACCCCGTGCGCGATATAATCCTCGTATGAATCGAAGGTTGATTTTTTAAGAAACTTTTCAGCGAACAATTTTAACACCTTTATTTTTCTGTAATGCACTATCTATTTTTTAATGACTAATGACTAATAACTAATGACTAATTTCTAATGAGCGCCAATTAGTAATTAGACATTAGTTATTAGTCATTAGTCATTAAAATTATCCTCCACAGCCTCCGCATCGTCGGCGTCCTCTTCCGTCAGCAGGAACCGCGCCAATCCCGCCGCGAGCGTTATCGGCGACATTATCAGCTTTGCGAAGAACTTGAACGCGCTGGGGCGCAGGCCCAGATGCGCGAACGCGTCCGGCGAGCCCGCGAACCGGCTCTGATACGCCGCCGCGATTTTTTTCGTCTGCAAAATCACGAAGACATCGTATGAATTGAACGGCGCGTCGATGAAGACCCCGCGCCCGAATGTCGCGCCCAATCGCAGGTATCCCTTGATAAGCGGCGTCCTTTGCAGCGCGGCCTTCGACGGGTCCACGAACGCGCGCGGCAGAATCTTCATCTGGCTCAAACGCCGGTCGATGCCCCCTGCCATCTTGTCCGCGACAACCTCGGCCCGCAGGTTCGGCGGCGCCAGATGGTTATAGTAAAGGTCCGAAATCGCCATCGCCGAATCGACCGGATTTTTGCCGACCCAGGACGCAGTGCCGAACAGGACCTTGATTTTATTGCGCAATACATACTCGGCCAAGCCCATCCACAGCATCCGCATAACCAGCGCGTCCTCGCGATATTCCTTGTCCACGCAGGCGCGCGACATCTCGGCGATATTGCCCGCGATGTGCTTGATTTTCGAGATGTTGAACTCGGTTTCGGTATAAAATCCGCCGGTTTTCTCGGCCGCCGCGCGGTCTATGATGCGATAGGTTCCGACGATTTTATTCTTGTGCAGCACAATCATATAGTCGGCGAACAGGTCGTAAATGTCGTATTCTTCGCCGAGCGCGCGCATTTCCTCGTCGGCCGCCGCGCCCTCTTCCTCGACGAACACGCGATAGCGAAGCCTGCGCAATCCACGCTTTTCTTCCTTGGTCCGCGCCTGGCGAACCGTGTAATCTCTGACCTTTATTGCCATAGTTGGGAAATTATACTAAATTATCGGACAATTTCAATCCATAGTTTTCAACAAGTTTTTTCATCGCCGTATCGTTCCCGTCGGCGCCGTGCTGGACATTCTCGAACCGGAGCGTTCCCGCCGTCTGGCTGTCCGCAAAGTCGTGCGGCCGCCAGGTTCCGTTCCAGGTCTGCTTTATCTTCGTCCCGTTGCGCACCGCCATCGTCCAGAACCACAAATCGTCCGTCGTCGGCGCCAAATCGCGCAAAACATCGGTCCGCATCAGGCTGCGCGGCGGATAGAGCACGCCGCCTATGCCGGTCGGCACAATATCGAACGCCGGGGCCAGATGCCGCAGGCGCCGCAGCCCGCGCAATATAGGCCAGTTTTTATAGCGCTCGGGATAACGCATCAGGCGCGCCCGGTTGCAAATCACGCACCGCGGATAACGGCGATGCGCGCGCAGAAGCTTGCCCAGAACCGACCGCGCGTATTTCTGATCGTCGTCGAATGTTATTATTATGTCGTCGGGAAAGTCCGAAAGCGCCGGAATCAGCTTGTCATATCCGCGCAAATCGCCCGACTTCCAGCGAATCTGAAACCGCGGGTCTGCGGCCAGCGCCGTCAGCTCGGCGGGCAAGGCGTGGCCCGGAAATTGCTGCTCCACCAAATAAAGCGCGACCAGATCCGCCCGCGCCCGCTGGCGCAGCAGGCGTTTGACAACTTTCGGAACAATATTTATCCGCGCGGGAAAACTGGTTAAAGAAATGATAATTTTCGGCATATTCTTTTCCTTTCAATTTAAGCGATTATTCCAGAGCGCAATTCCCCTTCGCTGGCGAAGGGGTGGCTGCGAGCGAAGCGAGCAGACGGGGTAGTGGAAATAAAAATTATTTTACCCCTACCCCGTCATCGGCCTGCGGCCGATGCCACCCCTTCCCTTTGGGAAGGGGAATTGCGCCTCACTCACTTCTCGAACTCCGACTTATCGGGAAACAGCCGCCGCATCGCGGGCAGATTCCGGCGGAACGAGTTCAGCGGCGTGGTCCCGTTTATGCAGAATGTCCGCGGCATTCCCGTCATCATATTCCAGCCCAGCGACCAGATATTCTTGCAGTCATCGCGGCGGCATTCGCGAATGATTCCGCGTCCGCCGGCCCGGTTCGCAAGGCCTATGACCATTCTCTGAATATTCGTTCTCTCGCGAAACGGCGTGAATGTCGTCCGGCGGAATGTTTCATAGTCCGCATCGATGACGGCCTCCATATCGGATTTTCGCATCGGCTCTATCGCGTGCTTGAACCGCCAGCCCGCGGCGCCCGCATAGCGCAATGCGTTCTCGCAGGTATCGCTGAATATTCCGCGGTCGCGCGCCCCGCCCCGGCCCATCAGGACTATCGGCCGCCCCGCGTCGTCGAAAAACATATCCGGCGTCGCGGGCCGCCCGAAAAACATATCGTCGTTGCTATACAGAAAATGCTCGGACAGCCCCGGGATTTTATGAATGAAAAACTCAATCATATTCGAGTTGAATGTGGGCAGCAATTCCTTCGGAATAATATTCTTGTGGTCGATAACCGACACGCGCGGATTCGTCGCCAGCCATTTCGGGCGCTGGCCGTCCGTTATGATATAGATATGGTTTATCCAGGGCGCGAAGCGCGCGACGCTGCGGAGCGAAAACTTCAATTCGCCGCCGTCGTCGAACAGGCGGCCCGCTTTGGAATGCGCGGGCACCGCGCGGCCGAGCCGCCGCAGCGCCGCGTCCTTTTTCGCGCGCCACTTTTCGTCCGCGCCGTCGACCCAGAGATAGACCAAATCTATTTTCACTTGCGTTCCATCTTCTTCAACGCTTTGACGAATTTTTCCATCGACGGGTCGTTCTTCACATCGTTCAGATCGAACTTTTGGAAGTATCCGACCGAGTGCGGCTCCAACTTGCGCGCCCTGCCCCGCGCGCGCTTGTCCAGGAACTCGCCGTAAGACTTCACGGCGTAGTGGGCGATTATAATCGGCGGATTTTTCGGCGCCTTTATCCAGAAATACCGCGTGCGGACGGGCGGATTTCCGACCGAATCGCAGACCTTTCCCGCAACCATCGCGGCGCGGTGGGCGCTTGGGAAATAAATCGCGCGCGCGGGATCGATTATATTCTTGAAGTGCTGGTTTATCTCGTGGCCCGGGCGCGAATGGTCGCGGAACCGCTCGATGACAAAGCCGGGCTTCTTCTCTTTCTGCCCGCCGGAGCCATAGCACAGCCAGTTGATTTCGACCGACGAAAAGCGCTCCATCTTTTTAAGATATGCGGTTATGGTTCCGCCGTCCGCCGGAACAAGAAACTCGTCAAGGTCTATGAATGCGATCCACCGGAAGTCGTATCTGTGCCTTTTCAGGCAGTCGTTGTATGCCTTCAACTGCTTCACCATTCCGGGATAGAATATATATTCGACGACGCCCGCCTTTATATACGGGTCCAGAATCTCGCGGGTGTTGTCCGTGGATTCGTTGTCGTAGATTATAAACTTTTCGACGCCGAGCATCCGGTGGAAGTCAATCCATTCCTTGAAATACGGCCCCTCGTTTTTCGCGATGGCGCATATGGCCAGGTATCCCGGCCGCGGCGCCCTTCGTCGCGGCGACAATTGCCGGAGCGCGGCGATTGTGCCGCGCCACAGCCAGTCCCTGATGAAATAACAGGCCTGTCTGAAAGGATTCGTGATTTTATTCCATATTTTTTTCATTTTTCATACCTTGATTTTTTCGGAAACATCTCGCTCAGAAACGACATCGCGCGGGCGCGGTATTTTTCCCCGCGCGCGCCGATATAGTTCAGGCAGAATGCCTCCGGTTCTTGTTTCCGCAGCTGGCGGATTATCCCGCGCCGCCGCGAATCTATGATGCTTTTACGAAGGCCCAGCACGCCGCCGACCGCCATAACCGCGCGCGCGATCGCCGGGTTCTCCTTCGGGTCGAACGCAATCCGGGCGCCGTTGCGGCGCGAGTATTTGCGAACCAGAACATTGCGGCCGCGCCCGAAATCGAGCAGCGGATACGCAAGGCGCATAATCGCCGATTCTCGCCGGAATGTCCCGGCGGTCGTCGCTATCCACATCTCGCGGTCCGACTCTATGTTTTCGGCAAGATAGGATTTCCGCATGGGCTCGAACGCGTGCTTAAACCGGCAATGAAAGCGGATGCCGGTCTTGTCGAAGGCGTATTTCTGGGCGTTCGACTGCATCTTCATATTCAGGTCTTCCCCTTTGCGCAACGCCGCGCCGCCCTTTGCGAACACCGCGCGCGGCCGCGCGTAGTCTTCGACTATGACAATCGGTTTGCCGTCCTGGGTGAAGAAAAAGTCCGGCGATACCGGCCGCCCGAAAAAGAAATCGTCGTTCGCGAACAGAAAATGCTCGGACAATCCCGGCACCTTGTGCAGGAACAATTCGATGGTGTTGCTCGAAAATGTGGGCAGAAGCTCCTTCGGAATAATTTCCGTATGGTCGACGATAGACACGCGCGGGTCATTGCGCAGCCAGTCCGGGCGCTGGCCGTCCGTGATTATGAAAATATGATTTATCCACGGCGCGAAACGCTCGACGCTGCGGAGCGAATATTACAGCTCCCCGGTGGCTGCGACCCGCGCCGCGGGGATGGCCGCGCCCGCGGGCGCGCCGCCCGCGGCGACCAGGGCCGCGTCCTTTTTCGCCCGCCATTCGGGGTCGTTTCCGTCGACCCAAAGATACAGCAAATCTATCTTCATTTTTTCTTTATAGCCAGCAATTCGATTCCGAATATTTTAATGTGCGACTGGCCGCTGGCCCGCTTGCCGGAAATCCGCATAATCGGCAGGATGTCGAACAAACGGACCGACCAGGCGGACTTGTCGTCAGATGCTCCGCGGAGATTATGCGCCCGCGCGAAGGCGTCCCGTTCCCTGCGAAAGCGCGCACGCTCCGCCCGCGACGCGCGCGATATTGCGCCGCCCGCGCGCTTGAAATAGAAATACTCCGCGCCCGGCGCGGTCGCGATTCTGTTCGCCGCGGCGACCGCATCCCAGACGAACGGCGCGTCCTCGTAAGCCGCGCGGTCTTCGGGAAACCGCCGCCCGGCAAGAAACGCGCGCCGGAATAAATAGCGCCAGCATTGCCCGTGCGGAAGCGCTTTGGTCGCGCGGAACTTTTCTTCCGTGGTTGCCCACACTGCGGGCGCGTCGAACTTTATCGAAAGCGGGCCGCCCAAGGTCGTGAAATCCGCGACCGCCATATCCGCGCCGACGGCCAGTGCCGCGCCAAGAAGCCGCTCGTAATAATCGAGCGACACATAGTCGTCCGGGTCGACGAAGCCGACGAAATCCCCGCGCGCGGCCTTGATGCCTGCGTTGCGCGCGGCCGATACTCCGGCGTTTTTCTGACGGATGATTTTTATGCGCTTGTCCCGCCGCGCATATGCCCGCAGGATGTCGATTGAATCGTCCGGCGATCCGTCGTCGACGGCGATAATTTCAAGATTTTTATAGGTCTGATAAATCAGGGACTCCAAACACTGGGCCAGATATTTCCCGACATTATAAATCGGAAGAACGACCGAAATCAAAGGCGCTTTTTTCATTGCGGATTATGGTAATCGAAAACATTTTAATTTGCAATCGGATTTTTAATGTGCAAACATCGGGCAAAGGGAAAGGGATGACTACGCAGATTATTTTCGTTTCGGTCGCGGGCCTCTTGGTCGCATTGCTGCCGCTGATATGGCTGCAATCGCGGCGGGCCGAGCGGGTTATGCGCGCGATGCAGACCCTGCTGTTGGAGCCGAATCGGGCGAAGCTGGCCGACGCGCGGACGATGATAGAACAGGCGATGGACGGAGCGACGACAAAAATCGCGGGCATATTCAATTCGCTGGCGTCGGTTCTGGCGCACCAGATTTCGCGCGCGGAAAATCTTGAAAAAAAACTCGGCGTGGAAAATAAATTATTGGTCCAGACGGCGGACGGCGCGGCGCTGAAAGTCTCCGATATGGCGCGCGCGTTGGAGAATCTGGTCGGCAACCTGTCCGATATAATCGCGCGCCCCGAATGGAAGTCGGTGCAGGATGCGTCCGACAAGTTCAATTCCGGCGCGAACATTCTTCTTAAAGAATTGGAGCAGAAGGCGAACGCGATAAACCGCGCCTCGGCGGAGCTCGCGACCGGCGTCGCCGCTTGGTCCGAAAACGGCCGCAGAATGTCGGACCAGTTGCAGAAAAATATCGGCGATAATACCGAGCATATGAACCTGATGGCGGTATCGGCGCGCGGATTGAAGTCCGAGCTGTCGGGCTTGCAGGCGACGGTGATTCAGGACTTCGAGAATGTGCGCGTGTCGGGCCACGGAATCGAGGGCATTCTGACGAACAACGAAAAACTGCTTTCGCATCAATTGGAAAAAATGGAAAACTTTACGGACCAGGCGAAGAAACTTCTTCAAGCGCAGGTCAATTCTATGGCGGACGCGTCGGCGAAAATCGGCACTGATATTCGTCTGGCCGAATCGAGCATCGGCGCGGGCGTCGGAAATCTGAACGACACGACGGACAAATTATTCATAACATCCAAGACCATCAAAGAGGCCTTCGACGCCATCGCGGGCGAAATCGTCGGCATCACCGCCAAGTTCCAAAACGAGGTCGGCGAGTTCTCGGAACAGGTCGTCGCGAAACTGAACGAGGCGCAGAACGCGACCACGCACACTATGCAGAACAGCGGGCAAATCGCGCACGACTTCAAGGATAAAATCGTCCCGATGCTGTTCAATATCAACGAAACAGTCAAGGGCTTGGAGGCCGCGAAAGACCGGATTCAGCCGCTGTCGGAACTGGTGCAAAAACTCGACTCGGTCCTGCCGAAATTGGCCGAAAAATCCGGCGTTATGACCGAAGAACTGACGACCCGCGTCGGCGATATGTCGGAGAAAATAAACGATATGAACGCCGCGGCGGAGAACGCATTGCGCGGCATCGGCGACTCTACGATTCTGCTTGAAAAGTTATCGGGCGAATCGCGCCAGCAGATGATTGATTTGATGGCGGACTATGCGAAGGCCGCAAATACTATGCGCGAATTGTCGGGCAATATGGCGGACGCGCGCGATGTCGCGAAACGCGCGACGGACGCGGCGATGAAGGACATTCGTATGCCGATGGTTGCGGGCGCGGCCGTGCCGGTTCAGGACTTTATAAAACAGGTCGAGACGATAATGGAAAAACTGCACGATTTGTCGGTCGATTTGACGCGCAGCGTCGGCGCCGAGATTCCAGATTCCATAATGGAAAAATACAGCGCCGGCGACCGCGCGATATTCAGCAAATGGTTTGCGAAAATGATTTCCAACGCGGACAAGAAAAAGGTGCGCGGAATGTTTCGGGACGACGCGGTGTTCCGCAGCCAGGCGACGCAGTTCGTGCATGGCTTCGCCAAGATGCTCGCGGGCGCGGAGCGCACGGAGAATCGCGAGCTTGTCAGCGCGACATTGTTAAAGACGGACCTTGGAATTATGTATCAATCCCTCCGCGCGTGTTTGCCGTGATTTTCAATTAAAATCTTCTCCCAAAATCTGCTATAATTCCCATCGAACAAAGGACCGAGGATGATACTTACGCAGGAACAGATTGAACAGGTGAAAATGATCGACTCGGAACTTCCGGCGTCGAAACTGATTGCGGCGAAGATGCGCGACATCGTTATGAAACTGATGTCCGAATCCGGCCTGACGAATCTTGCGAATATGGATTTTATTCTGGTCGATATGGACGCGCCGAATGCGTTCTATGTCCCGCCGCGCGGCACGACCAACGGACGCGAGGCCGTCGCCGTTTCGACCGCGATGGTCGCCAAATGCCAGAACGAAGACGAGTTCGCGGGCGTGCTGGCGCACGAGATGGGGCACTTTATTTATGACAAGACATTAAAAGGCGAAAACACCCTGCCCCAAGAGCGCGCGGCGGACCTCCACGCGATGGACCTGATGATAGACGGAGGATACAACCCCGAAAATTACGAGGGCCTGGCTCAAAGGCTGTTTCTGGACAAAGAAAACAGCCGCGGCGCGGTTCTGGATTCAATCGGCGTGCACGGCTCGCCATACGCGCGGGTCGAGGATGTCCGCGCCTATCTGACGATTCTGGACCTTAAAAACGGGCGCGCGAAAACCGCCGACGGCGACTGGGCGGACTTCCAAAAACAATTCGACGGCATGCTGGCCAAGGGCCGCTATAAATCATATCTCGATAAACTGCTCGACGGCGCGACGGAGCACGCTGAACGCCTGGGGCGCATTCTCGATAATCTGTTCGACATAAGCACCGGCGTCCGCATAGCCGACCTGAACGCCAAATTGGGCGAGTGGATCGAGGCGCGCGAAAAGGGCGTGGAATTGGAACCGGGCGCGATGGCGGCGGCGCAGAATCTGGCGGTCGCGATTTACAACCAAACGCAGATGGACGAAAACAGCGTCTGGGCGCGCGGCCGCTATCCGAGCGACTTTCCGTCCGTCGCGGTAATCAAGAACTTGTCGTCCCTGCGCGGCCGACCTCTGGACCTATTCGGGCCGTTTGCCGAATACGCCGCGGTCCGGCGCCAGTTTATCGATAGCGACACGCCGGAGGCCGCGAGCGCCGCCGCGAAGCGATATTCCGAATACGAGCTGGAACTGATGAAGGCCTATTCCTATGCCTTCGGCGAAATGCCACGATTTCCGGGCTTTCCCAAGTTGGAAGACGCAATCGGCTGGGAGCTGCCCTATGCGCGGCATCTCCGCTGGGCCGCGGACGACGCCGACATCGCGCGGTTTATGGAAAAGGTCTTCGACCGCGAGCCCATAGAACTGAACGGATATGCCGGAAACCAAAACTTTATTTACGAGAACGACGGATATAGCGGCACGACCATGCATGATGTCTATTTCAGGGACGGGGTCATTGTCGCGCTGGGCAAGGAAGCGCGGGCGATGAATGCGGAAGATAAAGACGACGAATGGCTGCGTTCGCATATCGAGGCCAACCGGCATATTATCCGTCGGCGGCTTGCGGCGCTGGATGTCCTGACGGACATAGAATCGGGCCGCATAGATGTCTATAAGTCATACGACGGTTATAACGAGGGCGAGGCCGACGATGAAAAGGCGAAGAAAGTCGAAAGCGTGAGCGGCCAATACACCATCGCCTCCGGAATGGAGCACGATCGTCAAGGCGGATTTTTGAGAATGCTGCTCGGAGACAACTATCATTCGACGGCCCGGACCGCCGCGGAGGATGCGGCGGACTTGAAGGAATTGCGCGCGGCGCGCGGCTTCGCGATTTTGGACAATCCGATTCCGTTCGCGGATGAAATATCCGCGAAGACCGACGGCGACAAAATCAAGATTCTGACCAGTCCGGGAATGAATACGGAATACGCGCGCCGCGTCGCGGAGATTTTATCCGCCGCGCTGTCTATGCCGTCAAAATACGGCCGAGTGATCGCGTTTGCAAAACTTTACGACGCGGTCGATAATATACAATTGTCGAAATCGTTCGGCTCCGAGGAGCAGCGCGCGGACTTGAAGAAAGAACTTTCCGACGAATTGAATAAAAAAATCTCCGCGAACATGAAGGCCGAGAAAGCGAAAATATTGGACAAATTGCGCGATGACTTTTGCAAGGTCGCGACGCCGCTCGAATATTTCGACGGCCTCGATTACAAGATGGGCTTGAAGAACGAGGCCCTGGGCGGCCGGACCGAGCACATCGACGCCGCTTTCGCGAAGCTGGTCGGCAAAATGCCCGCGACCCAGCCCGAGCTGATTTCGGCGATTAAAAAAATCCGCGGCGGCGTCGGAAACGGGAATAAATCCCAACAGGATCCGATTCACGACCGCGCGATTGCGTTTCTTATTTGGCGCTACCTCGGCACCGGCGGAAAAATCGAGAACTTTTCCGAGATGGTCTTGACCGCAAATATAGACGCGGGGTATATGGGCGGCCATCCGCTGAAAGATGCCGTCGCGGACGCGATTGGCGCCGATGGTTTCCCGGCGGGCGACTTGAAGCTCTATGCCGAAATGGACCGCTGGGGCTGGTTCTCCGAGCGTCGCGCGAATCAATCGCGCATTCTGGACCAAATCATAGGAACAATCGAAACCCTGCCGCGGCCCGGGCGCGAAAAAAAGTCTATGCAATTGTTGACCGGCGACTATGACGGCGCGGGCACAGGGCGCAAGGAAACATCGATGCGGTTCCCGGACCAGAAAGAGCGCCTGTATAAAATATTTTCCGACGCCGTTCGCGAACGCATCGGGCCCGACGATGATTCCGAAAAATACCGCGGCGAGTTGCAAAAGATACTGGACGATTTGGACCGGCCCGTCGAATATAAGGAATCATACGGCGGCGGCGCCACTCGCGCGCGGATGAATCTGGCCGACCGCGGCCGTCTGTTCCGCGTTCTGTCGGACAGGCTCCAAACGCTGGAGCGCGCCTCCGACCTGTTGAAGTCTGGCCAGGAATTGGTCGTCGGCGACGCGGACGCGCAGAGGTATGATTCCATGGCCCAGGCGTTCGAGGTGTTCCTGGCCGGATTGCAGGATAAAAAGGGCGTATCGGCCGCGTTCGATTTCCTGAACAATCCGCTGACGCCCGAATCGATGGACGAATATCGCGCGAAAATGAAAGAGCTGCGCGTCGTTCATCCGAGCGACATAGAAGACAAGTTCAGCAACGCCGCGATGGAGTTCGCGCACCGCACATTCTGGACGACGGGCATCGCGGGCCGGGCATACCTGACCGGCAAGATTCTGAACCGGTATTCATCCGATATAAACGAGCAGACGCAATATGTCTGCGATATGCGATTCCCAGAGGGCGCGAAATATCGCGACCAAGCGCAGAAGATTTTCAAGGCGGTTATCGGCGCCCTGCCCGACTATAAAAAGAATCTGACCTTGGCCGCGATTGCCAGCGCCGGGCAGACCGACGGAGCCGAGGGCGCCGGCGCGGGCCTGCGTATGTTCTTCGAGAATATGGGCCCCGCGTGGATAAAGTTCGGGCAACTCTTATCTTATGCGCCGAACCTGCCCGAGGACATTCGCGCGGATTTGGCGAAACTCAAAGACGGCGCCGACATTCCCGCGCGCTGGGAATTGTTCGATATGATCGCCAAGGCGGTGCCGGACAAGTTGCGCGGAGACATAGAATCCGTCGGCGAAATTATGGGCGCGGGCAGTTTCTGGATTACGGCGCGTATGCGGACCGCGGGCGGCGACCGGGTCGTATCGCTCTTGCGGCCGAATGCTGCGGCGCGGAGCGAGACGGGCTTTGCGGAAATATCCGGCGCGATAAAAACCTTGGCGGCCGACGACGCGAGATATAAATCGCTGGGCAAAATCGCGGAGCAGGCGCGCAAAAATGCGCTCGACGAAACCGACATCGACAAGGGCTTTGCGAAATACGAACGGGCGGCGGGCGAGCTTTATAAAGGCGTCGCCGTCAAAATCGACGGCGACGAGTTCCGGCCGAATGTCGCCGAATGGCTCGCGCGCGGCAAGGGATACAAGATTATGTCGCTGGCCGAAGGCCGGGCGCTGGGCAAAATCGACGACCCGGCGGAACGAAAAAAAATGGCGCTCGGATATTTGGCGATAGAGCTGGCGGTTTTGTTAAAGGGCGGCGTCTGGGACATCGACCGGCATCAGGGCCAGCAGAACTTTGCCGAGACCGCGCCCGGAAAATATGCGATAAATATTTTCGACACCGGCGCCCAGACCGAACGCGCGCCGGGCAAGCGCGAAAAGTTCGTGATGGCGAATCTGCTCTTCGACATCGCGGCGGCGGCGAAAAACGGCCGCAAGCTGAGCGATCAGATTATGGAGAACATAGAAAAAGCCGAGCAATGGGAGGAAAAATACAAGATTCCCGCGGCATACGCGGCCGAGGTGCAAAAGGGCCTGATGGCCCTGTCAGACATTATCGAATACAATAAACAGCCGCCGATGCGGCTCGACGGCGCGGACTTGGAGAACGCATTGCGCGCGGTTTTGGATGCGCCGGGGACGGACAAGATTTTGGCGGGCGTTCTGAAAGCGCGCGCCCTGCCCGGCGCCGCGATTACCGCCGTGAAAAATATCGGTCGGCCGCGCGCGAAAAATCCGGTTGAAATCGTCGCGCCCGCCGCAATCGTCACAGACGACGCGGGCGAGTTGCCGGAGAAAAAATCCGCGCGGTTTGACAAGTCCGCGGCCGAGGTGCATCGATTGAAATTGGAGCAGGCGTCCGAAAGAATACTCGGCTTCCGCACGCGCCAGATTCGCCCCGCTTCGAGCCCGGCAAATCCGCCCGACGCCCAATCGCTGGCCCTCCACCGCCGCCGAAGGATGAAACAGGCGTAGATTTGGTATGCCTGGTGGGGTGTGTTTTGATAAAACACACCCTTTTTATTTTCGACGGGCCGAAGGCCCTGAGAAAATAAAAAGAAAATTGCAAATTATCAGAGGGGCCAAAAGGCCCCTCCTCAATTTGCAATTGGTGTTTTTTATCAAAAAACACCCCACC
>JAISGC010000005.1 GCA_031263295.1 Rickettsiales bacterium | reverse complement strand
CGCCTGCGCGACGATGTGCGCCTCGCGCTCGTGGTTCTTCGCGTTCAGAACCTCGGGTTTTATTTTCAGTTCGCGCTCGACCATAGCGGCCAACTCTTCGGATTTTTCAATCGTGGTGGTGCCGACCAGAACGGGCTGGCCGCGCGTCCGGCAGTCTTTTATCTGCGCCAGAATCGCGGTGAACTTTTCCTCTTTATTGCGATAGATTTCATCCTGATGATCGTTGCGCGCGACGGAGCGGTTGGTCGGAATCGCGACGCAGCGCAATTTATAAATCTCCTCGAACTCGGCGGATTCGGTCATCGCGGTGCCGGTCATTCCAGACAGCGTCGGATAGAGCCGGAAAAGATTCTGATAGGAAATCGACGATACAGTTTGATTCTCGGCCTGAATCTCGACGCCCTCTTTGGCTTCGATTGCCTGATGCAGTCCGCGCGACAAACGCCGCCCGGTCATCACGCGGCCCGTGAACTCGTCGACCAACAGCACCTCGCCGCCGCGCACGACATAGTTCACATTTTTCTGATAGAGTTTGTGCGCCAAGAGCGCCTGCTGGATATGCATAACCAGCATGCTGTTTTCCGGTGCGTAAAGATTATCGCCGGTGAGCGCGCCCGCCGCCGATAAAATCTCCGTGATATGTTCGACGCCTTGGTCGGTCAGAACGACATGGCGGTCCTTCTCGTCTTTCTTCCAATCGCCTTCGACAAGTTGAAGCGTCGCAGCATCGATGATTTTATACAGCTCGCTGGAATCTTCGGCGGGCCCGGATATAATCAGCGGCGTGCGCGCCTCGTCAATCAAAATGGAATCGACCTCGTCGACAATTGCATAGAAGAACGGCCGCTGAACCAACTCGGCCGTATTGAACTTCATATTGTCGCGAAGATAATCGAAGCCGACCTCCGAATTGGTCGCATAGGTTATATCGCACTTATAGGCCTCGCGCCGCGCATCGTCATCCATATCGTGCTGGATAACTCCGACCGACATACCGAGGAACTCGTAGATTTTTCCCATCCATTCTGAATCGCGAAGCGCCAAGTAATCATTGACGGTTATCAGGTGCGCGCCCTTGTTGTGCAGCGCTTTCAAGTATAGCGCAAGGGTCGCGACCAATGTCTTGCCCTCGCCGGTTTTCATCTCGCAAATCATACCATTGTTGAGCACCATTCCGCCGAGCATCTGAACATTAAAATGCCGCATCCCAAGAACGCGTATCGAGGCCTCGCGAACCGCGGCGAATGCATCGGGCAGAATCGCCGATTCCTTCTCGCCCGCGGCCAGCCGCTCCCTGAACGCCGCAGTCTCGGCGCGCAGTTCCGCATCCGACATCGCGTGATACCGCGGCTCCAAGTCGTTTATAATAGAGACGATTTTGTCATAGCTTTTAATCAGCCGCTCGTTGGCCGAGCCCAGAATCTTACGCAATATTCCCGCAATCATATCAATTCCTTTTAAGTTCCGATTTATATAGTAAAAAATACCTTGAATTGCAAGGTGTTTTGTATTATTAAATATGACGCAATGGCCGACTTCATACATCTTCGCGTTCACAGCCGATATTCCGTCGGCTTCGGCACGCTTGAAATATCGCCCAACAAAAAGGACCCGGACCGCCCAAGCGTCATCGGTTTCTGCAAGAAATACGCAATGCCCGCCATCGCCCTGACCGACACTAATATGATGTCGGGGACCGCCGAGATTTCCGGCACCGCGCCGGGCGCGGGCGTTCAGGCCATCATCGGAATCCTGATAACTCTGAACCACCACACGACCGCGGACCCGAAGATTCTGCGCAACGGGCAATTGTCGCAGGTCGTTTTGCTGGCGCAAAACCACAATGGCTATGTGAACCTCTGCAAGCTTTCGGAGATTATGTATATGCGCGGCGACGACTGGCACCTTGGACCGCATATTTCCGTCGACGAGCTGGCGGCGCACGCGGACGGACTGATTTGTTTGTCGGGCGGGCATACGGGGCCGCTGGGCAAAATGATTTTGGAAAATCAAAGCGCGGATGCTATCGCCGATAAACTGGCGGCGATTTTTCCGGGCAAGTTTTATATCGAACTATCGCGCCACGGATTGCCGGAACAAATCAAAACCGAGCCCGAGATGCTTCGCATCGCGCGGGAAAAAAATCTGCCGATTGTGGCGACGAACGATGTCGTCTTCGCGTCGCCCGGACACTACGAGGCGGCCGACGCGCTCCACTGCATATTGAACCAGACCAAGGTTTTGCAAGAGGGGCGCGCGCGCGCAAATGTGGAGCAATATTTCAAGTCGCCCGAAGAAATGGCCGCGCTGTTCGACGACCTGCCCGAGGCAATCGAGAACACAATGGTCATCGCGCGGCGCTGCGCCTTTATGGTGAATGTGAAGGAAAAGCCCCTCTTGCCAAAGTTCGGCGACGACATCGAAGCCGAGTGCAAAATGTTGAGGGACGATGTCTATGCGGGGCTCGAAAAACGCATCGCGGAAACAGGCATCACCGACCGGGACAGATA
The DNA here is from genome assembly GCA_031263295.1 of Rickettsiales bacterium. GTDB lineage: Bacteria > Pseudomonadota > Alphaproteobacteria > Rs-D84 > Rs-D84 > JAISGC01. Next base: position 10,401 of record JAISGC010000005.1, on the reverse strand, counting down.
CTTTGCGCAGGCGGACTTCGAGATAGAAACCATTATAAAGATGGGCTTTCCCGGATACTTTTTAATCGTCGCGGACTACATCGCGTGGGCCGAGAAAAACGGAATCGTGGTCGGCCCCGGACGCGGATCGGGCCCAGGTTCCGTCGTCGCGTGGGCGCTCGGAATCTCCAAGGCCGACCCGCTGAAATACGGATTGCTGTTCGAGCGATTCTTAAATCCCGACCGCGTTTCTATGCCGGACTTCGACATCGATTTCGAGCCCTATGGCATCGAAAAAATAATGGATTATATTCAGGGCAAATACGGCGCGGATCATATCTGCCGGATTATAACTTTCGGCAGTTTGCAGGCGCGCGGCGCGATACGCGATGTCGGGCGCGTCTTCGGAATGCCCTATTCCAAGTCCGACCGCTTTTCCAAAATGATTCCGCCCGATGCTAAAAAATTAAAGGCCGCCTTGGATGATCGCGCGATAAAGGAATCGATGGAGGGCGACCCTGAATTGCAAAAGGTCGTGAATATCGCCTGCGAAATCGAAGGCAGCTATCGCAATATGGGCCAGCACGCCTGCGGCGTCGTCATAGGCGACCGACCGACGACCGAGATTTCGCCCGTCTATCGCGACCCCTCCAATCCTATGCCTTCGGCGCAGTTCGACGGGCACTATCTTGAATCGTCGGGCTTGATAAAGTTCGACTTCCTCGGGCTCGAAACTTTGACCATAATAAAATACGCGTGTCAATTGATTCGCGAAAATCACGGCATCGATATAGACCCGGAGAAGATTCCGCTCGATGACGAAAAAGTTTATAAAACGATTTGGCAAAACGGATGGACGCTCGGGATATTTCAATTCGATGCGCCGCATGTGCAGAAATATTTGCAGCAGATGCGGCCCGATTGCTTCGCGAATATCATCGCGCTGAATGCATTGAATCGCCCGGGCCCCGCGGCTTTCATTCCGTCTTATATCGCCAGAATGCATGGCGACGAGCCCGTGTCTTATCCGCATCCGCTGGCCGAAGATATTCTTAAAGAAACATACGGCATACTGGTTTATCAGGAGCAGGTTATGCAGTTGTCGCGCGCTCTGGCGGGCTTTACGCGCGGCGAATCCGACAGCCTGCGCAAGGCGATGGGAAAGAAAATCAAAGACCTGATGGAACTCAACCGCGTCAAGTTTATCGACGGATGCGAGACGCAAAAAACGCTGACGCGCCCGCAGGCCGAAGACCTTTATAATCAATTTGAGAAGTTCGCGGAATACGCCTTCAACAAAGCGCACGCTCTGATGTATGCGATTCTGGCGAACGAATGCGCGTGGCTGAAAACGCATTACCCGGCCGAGTTTTTGGCCGCGAATATGAGCAGCGATATAACCAGCGCGGACGAACTCGCGGACCTTATTCGCGACGCGAAAAATAACTTCGGCCTCGATGTCGTCGCGCCCGACATCAACGAATCCGAATCAAAGTTTATCGTGCGGAACGGAAAAATTATTTTCGGACTTGCGAAGATTAAAGGCGTCGGCGTTTTTATGACGGACAATGTGGTCAGCGAACGCGTCGCAAATGGGAACTATCGCAACCTTACGGATTTTGCAAAACGCACCGCGCCATTTCTGAACAAGCGCATACTTGAAAACTTTATCAAGGCCGGAGCGCTGGACAAGTTCGAGCCGGACCGCGCGAAACTCTATTATAATTGCGACGCGATTCTGCTCTATGCGGCGGCGCAGAAAAAAGCGGAATCGACATTGTCGCTCTTCGACAACACGACGGAGGACGATGTCGGCGACGACCGGCTCGCGCGGCAACTCGCGGCATCGCCCGCATGGGGCTTCAACGAGCAGCTCGCGATGGAGACCGAGGCCTTCGGCTTCGCGCTGCAATCTTCGCCTCTGGACCCTTATAAAAAACTCATAGACTCGCAGCATCTGGTCAAGGCGGCCGACCTTGAAAAACAGGGCGATAAAAAATCCGTCCGAATGGCCGTGAATGTGACGGGATTCCGTCGGCGCCTGACCAAAACCGGCAAGCCCATGATGATTGTCAACGGCACGGACGGCAACGCGAACACGGACGCGGTCGCATTCGGCGACGGAGTCTTCGAGCTGGAAAACACATTGAAGGCAAGCGGCACGGTCATCATCGCGGGGCGCACGGCCGTCCGCGAAGACAACAGCGTTTCGTTATTCATCGACACGATAATTCCGATTGACGAATGGGCGTCGATGGTTGCGAAAAAAATCACGCTGTCGATACGCGACAAATCGCGGATGACGGAATTAAAAACGCTCATCGACGCGCTGCCGAACGGGCTGACGAAAATGACATTAAAAATTATCGACGGCGCGAAGGAGGCGGTGCTGGCCCTGCCGCGCAACATCCGCATCCTGCCCGATACTATGACGAAGCTCTCGGCCCTCGGCATCAAAACGGAAATCGAATAGCGGAATCTAAAACAAATCGATACCGAGCCAACTACAACTGGAAGGACACCAGCGCGCGCATTGCGTGCTTGTCAGGTTGAACTCCTCGCGGAACACCCATTTCCCTTCGTATGGCCAGGTCATCTTGCAAAAGCAAACATTGCCGGTCGCGGTCGCGACGCCCTCGTTGACAAGGAGCGGATTAAGTCCCCATCCGTCGGCATAGCTATTCCCGGCGGCGGCAACAGCGCTCACGGCGTCTATGCAGGCGCTGACGCCCGAGGCCACGCGCGTAGTGCAATAACTGGCGACATCGCGGCCGCCGTCGGTTATCAATCCTGTGCACCCGCTGCCCATTGCCCATTTCGCCGTCGCCAAATTGAACGGCCCGCCGCCCTCCGGCGTGCTGCGGCTGTAATACGAATAGCCGGTCGGCTTGGCCCGGCAGAGTTTCGCGGCGTCGGCCGCCGTCGCTGCGAGCGCCAGAATCGCGATAAGTTTTTTCATTGTGTTCTCCCTGTTTTGTTTTTATGCGATGCCTTCCGACTGGTGTTCCCCTCCTTTGGAGGGGAACACCAGTCGGAAGGCACGGCTTCGTCGGGAAAATCTGTAAGCGGTCAGGGTGTTAGTAAATCATATGTATGCACGATTCCGCAAAGATTTCTCAGTGCGGCACCCCGACCATAGCGGGTATTTGCGCAAAAAAACGGCCCACGGGCCGTAAAGATTTGCGCGCGGATTACGGCGCATCAAACGCGCCGCATACATATGGATTACTACATCCAGAACGCAAGTTTCCCAACTTGGTTCCCCGTTATTATATATTTTCTGGAAGGTTGGCGCAAGATAATTTTAATGACTAATGACTAATAACTAATTACTAATGATGTGCCGCCGATTAGAAATTAGTCATTAGTTATTAGTCATTAGTCATTATAAAAACTATTGCAACCTGATTTTTCCATTGCTATAATCCGCACCGATGCATCGCGTGAAATCGTTTTTCAAGTTTATGGCCAAGGCCTTTTTCTGGCTGATGCTCGCGTGTATAATTTTTCTGATTCTGATAATTTTGCGATACGGCAACGATATGCCGGATTATAAATCGCTGGCGGCATACGCGCCGCCGGTCGCTACAAGGCTTTACGCTTCGGACGGCTCGCTCCTTATCGAGTATGCGCAGGAGCGCCGCGTGTTCATAGATTACGAAGACCTGCCGAAAACGCTGATGAACGCGTTCATCGCCGCCGAGGACCAGAACTTTTGGACGCATCCGGGCATAGACGCAGTCGGCATCGCGCGCGCGGTCGGCAACAATGTCGCGCGTCTTTTCGGCAAGCGGACGAACCTGTCCGGCGCGTCGACGATAACGCAGCAGGTCGCGAAGAACTTCTTTCTGACGAACGACCGGACCTTCGCGCGTAAAATCCGCGAGGCGATTTTGGCGCTGCGCCTCGAACGCACCTTTTCCAAAAAACACATCATCACTTTATATATGAACCAAATATTTTTGGGCGCGCGCGCGTTCGGCGTCGGCGCGGCATCGTTGATGTATTTCAACAAGCCGGTGAAAGAATTGACATTGGGCGAGGCTGCGTTCCTGGCGTCCCTGCCCAAGGCGCCGAACGACCGCGAGCGCGCGATAGAGCGCCGCGACTATGTGCTGCGCCGGATGATGGACGAGAACTATATCACGCGCGCGCAGTTCGACGCGGCCAAGAACGAACCGCTCGTCATCAACCGCGGATTCACCGAGCAGCAGTCCGACGACTTCGGATATTTCGCCGAGGAGGTGCGGCGGCATCTGCTGAATCGCCTGGGGCGCGAGACGCTCTACAACGGCGGGCTCTATATAAAGACAACCATCGTTCCCGATTTTCAGAGGGCCGCGTCGGCCGCGCTGAAAAAAGAACTGGACCGATACAACTCGAAAATAAAGGACCCCGAAGCGCCGCGTTTGCAGGGCGCGATTATGGCGATGAATCCGCACACGGGCCGCGTGGTCGCGGTCGCGGGCGGATATAGTTTCGCCGAGTCCTCATACAATCGCGCGACCCAGGCGAACCGACAGGTGGGTTCGGCAATAAAGCCGTTCCTTTATTTATACGCGTTGGAGCAGCCGGAGCTCTACACGCCCGAAACGCTCCTTATGGATGCGCCGATTGTCGGATGGAAAGAGGACGACACCTATTGGAAGCCGGAAAATTACGACCGCAAATTTTTGGGCGAGGTGCCTCTGCGCCTGTCGTTGGAAACATCGCGCAATGTGCCGACGGTGCGCCTCGTGCAGTCCTTGGGCATACGGCGCTCGATTTGGGCGGCGCAGAGATTCGGCGTCTATCCGGAGCGCCTGAACAACATAAATATTTCGATGGCGCTGGGCTCGGGCGAAACAACGCTTGAAAAATTGCTGCTTGGCTATGCGGCGATTGCGAACGGCGGCTATCGCCGCAATGCAAAGTTCGTCGACTATATTCAGGACCGCTATGGCCGCGTGCTCGGCGGCGGCGAGGAGTTGCAGATTGACTTCGACGAAGATATGACGCCGCCCGAAAAGTTCGAGGCCGCCGAACCCTTGTCGGATCCGCAGTCGCTCTATCAGATGGTTTCGATTTTGCAGGGCGCGGTCGAGCGCGGCACCGGCAAGCAGGCGCGCGTCTCGGGCCAGACCATCGCGGGTAAAACCGGCACGACCAACGAGAACAAGGATGTCTGGTTCGTGGGCTTTTCCAAAAACCTGGCGGCGGGGGTCTATCTCGGATTCGACGAGCCGACGCCCTTGGGCAACGGCACGGGCTCCTTTATGGCGGCGCGCGTGTTTTCGGACTTTATGAAGGTCGCGCTCGCGGGCGACGAGAACCGGCCCTTCCCGGTCCCGGACGGAATGGAGTTCCGCCGCGTGAATCGCGGCGACGGCCAAAGCGCCCAGGATTCCCCAGACGGAACAATAATCAGCGAGGCCTTCAAGCCCGGGCAAAAACCGAATCCGAAAAAGACGACCGACTATCGCAATAACGCGCCCGAGGTCGAGCTCGGCGGAGTATTTTAATAAATAACAAAGGAGCCGCAAATGGCAAAAAAAGAAATCCAAGTCATCGAGCGCGACGGCGCGAAGTTCGTCGAGAAAAAGGCGTCCTGGGTCAAGAAGGTCAAGACGATTTTCTTGGTCTGCACTGCGGTCTGGTTCGGCGTTGCCGCGTGGTATCCGCTGCACATAAAGGCGAGCTATTCCGAGCAGATAAAAAAGTCGATAGTCGTGTCGATGTTCTTCGATTTGCAGCAGGGCATCGCCGAGCAATACGGCCGCCTGATGAACGGCGTCAAGGGCAGCCTCGATAAGATTAAAGACAAGGTCGACTTCGACAAGCCGGTGAACGCGGCCGTCGACAAAATCAAACTGGCGCAGACCGCGGGCGATTCCGTCAAAAAACAATCCGACGGAATCAAAAAGCAGCTCGCGTCGCTGAATCAAAGCCTTGCGCTTGCGAAAAGATTCGGCGTTAAAACCGGCGGCATAGATTCTATAACGAAAGAGGTCGACGGGCTCGCGAACGCGGCGAACAACGAAGTCGGAAAAATCAACAGCCAGCTCGACGGCGTGAAAAAGACACTGACCAAAGCGGCGAAAGAAGAAACCGACAAGATGTTTGACGGCGTGAATAAAACAATCGACGACGAAATCCGCGGCCAGCTCGACAAGGCCACGGGCGGAATGTCGGCGGTCCTGCTCACGAAATACAATGTGAAATCCATCGCTCCGTGGCGGCCGTCCACCTGGAAAATCTCGACGCAGATTTACGCCGAACTCGAAAAATCGTCCAAGTCTACGGTTCAGATAATTATGTCGACGATAAACGGATACTTCGGATTCGTGGCGTGGGGATTGGTGATTCTGGCGTGGCTGGCGGCATTGTTCATATGGTTCAGCGTCAAGAAAAAAGTCGCGGCGATTACAAAGCCCTTCATAGTCTGCCCGAAATGCGGCAACGCATTTTCCGACAAGCGCACGGCCCTGGGCATCCTGAAAATCTTCAAGCCGTGGACATGGTTGTAAAACAATCCCTCCAAAGGAGGGATTGTTTTAGTGAATAGTATGAGTTATGATGCAATAATAAATGTATGGCTTACAACGCGCTTTTACTAATCACTATTCACTAAAAATCCGGCGAAGCCGGATTTTTTTATTACCTCGTTTTCAGTGCCAAGATGTCCCATCATGATCTATGAAATCTACTTTCTTGCTCCTACCACCCAGAAAAACAATCCCAAATAATGCCAAATAAGGCATCAGAAAAAGACATATACTAGACATAGGATTTAGACATAAGGCCTGTGTCCGAAATCTCAAACAAAGACATTTCGCTAAAATAGTTCTGCACGGACATAAAATCTGGCGCGCCAAAATTTCATTGTTTTAAGAAAATATTCGTTTTATAATACAACCGCATAGGGAAACCTGTGTTGGGCTTTTCAACCCATATAGAAGCGTCAGTGAGATGACGACACAATCTCCAACCTTTATGGTTGGGGTGTGTGAATAATGCCTCGGCAAAATAAGCACGCAATACTTCTATATTGTTGAAAAACTCCAACCGCTCTTTCCTAGGCGGTTTTTCTGTGCATAAAACAAAGGAGTTTTATATGAATGTTATGAAAGGTTTTTTGGGTCGGCTTATTGGTGGAGTAACGGGTATTACTTTATATCATGTGTCGCCAGTCCTATGTTTGGCCGTTATGATACCAATAGTGATCTATTTTATCGTCAGAAAGACAATCAAACGAACACGAAACAAAGGGGGAAGTAAATGAAAAAAATCACGCTTGCTTTATTATCTCTGTTATTGGTCGCCTGTGTAGAAACCGCACAAGCGCCGATTCAAAAAACTAATAATGTTCCTAAAAAAGAAATTAAGGATACCAATTCTGAAAGTCCGCTGAGAGGAATGACGACAACTTGTAAAAGAGCAACCCTTGTTGATACTTTCAGTATGACGATGTTGGACTATCGCAACAAAAATGATAAAGCGAATGAAGCAATCAGTTTATGCATGACAAGTATCGTGTACAAATTGGATAGCGGCGATATTGACAGACTGGCAGAATCAACTGATCGATTTAAGAGTTTTATGTCTGACAAACATTCTGAATGCGGAGATTTTATAACGAGAAACGGCAGCGAAGGGATGAGGCTACTTGCCTCTATTGCTATGGAAGCTCGGGAATTTTCAGATAAAAACGCACCGGAATGCAACAAACAAAAGGCAAAAAAGTGAAAAAGAAAAATATAATAATCGTCACAGTGTCACTTGCATTGGCAGGTGGTGCGACTGGGTGGTATTTCGGATTATATAAACCGAAAAAGGAAAATCAACGCAAAACTGAAATTTGCGAAAACATCGCCGTTCCAGCGTTTATAAATGCGTTTGGCAAATTAGACGATGTTTATCAGTCGTGCAGAAGCAGCCAATTACAAAAACTTTATGCAGAAAATAAAAGACGAGATGGACTTGATGGGGCGACTATGGAAGACCACCAAAAAGTTGAGGCGATATGCGAGTGTGCCGTAAAGAGCATGTTAAAAAGCATTGCCGGAAAATGGGTGGAAGAGTGCCGTGGCGATAACCGCCAATGGATTCAAGAGCCATTACAATTAAAAAACAGATTTTCCAAAGAACCGGAAATAAAAGATGTTTTGATCGAATCAAGTTATGAAACTTGTGAAATGATTTATAACAGGAGATAGAAATGATGGAATATACTTTATCAGAAGAATCAAAAAAGTTTGGAAATGAAGTCAAACAAGCATTATTAAATAGTGGGTTTGAAGAACCCGTTGGTAATACTTTTAGCGCTTTTGGTGAAACTGCATTATACGGACATAATGAAAATCAATTTGATGCTTTTATTTCTTGCGTCAGCCAGATTGCCAAAAGGCATAATGAAATTATTGTCGTTGCCAAATGGTGCGGTAAAGATAACGGAGTGAATTATTTGCCGTCCATTATCCGTATTTATAGCAACGCCTATGAAATAGGCGAAAGGAGAGAACGATTTACAATAAATCTATAAAGGTGAATTGATAGAAATATACACCATTTTTTCTACAAAAACGGCATACGGACACAAGGCGTAAAACTGGCTATTTTAAGGTAAAATGATAACCAGAATCCTGCGGCATACAATCGACATAGAAATTAAAAGTCAAAATCAAAAACTCGCAAAAGCCTAGACTTCTGCGGGTTTTGTGCTCAAATAGGCAACTATTTTTTACTCCACCCACCCCCTGCGTCTCGCGCTCGCGGCGATGTCGGCGATGGCCGATTGCCACAGCCGCGCGGCCGCCGCCTCGTCCGCGTCGAAGCGGTTCGGCGCGCGCAGCATATCGCCGTATTTTTTCAGCGTCTCCAATTGCGCGCCGGATAATCGCCCGCAGCGGAACAGCCGCACGACCAAGGCCTCTATGTCGACCAGCTCGCAGGGCCGCGTCCCGCCGCCGCCGCGCCGAAGCAGGCCGGTGCGAATCTGGCTGCTGGACATAAACCAGAACCAAAGATGCTCGGCATCTTGAAACGGGCTCATCCCCGTCCCCCGACCCCTAACCACTACTTTTGTCGCTGTCATAGTTTTCTCCTTTGTTTTATGACAATCGCCGACCTGCTAGCAATATATTCCTATACTAATAAGAATTGGATAGTGTCAATGAACACAACCATTGATTGTATTCGCATTTATAAATCAGGGAATAAATATAAACAGACTCGCAAGCGAGCATCTCATCCCTCGCGAAACGCGCGTCCATAATCCCTGGTCCACAGCCTCAAAATCTGCTATAATTCCACTATGGATCCCGTGCAGATGCAGACAATTTTAGAACGCTCCGGCTTCGTCGTTTTGGGCGGGAACGGGTCGACTATGCTCATCGAGGACCCGACCTGTGTCCTGCGGTCCTTGGCGGGCTTTATGGATTTCGCGTGGATTGCGATTTCGTTTCTGGCGGGCGTTATGATTTTCGGCTGGGCGTGGGGATTGATTCGCGGCGCCAGGGTGGATCTTCTCGTCAACATCCGCAGCCTGTGGATAATACTGGCGGGGCTGGCCGCAATCCCGGCGGGCATCAGTTTTTTATTGGATCAAAAAATAATCCAGTGCGACACGATCAATGTATCGATAGACGGCGTGAACAAAATCCTGGCGCTTGAAAAATCGGATTACAAGAACGAGGTCATACCGCAGGCCGAAGGGTTCATAAACGAACATAGGCTTGTCTTGGCGGAATCGATTTTATCCGCGGAAGACCAGGCGACATTCCGCCGCGTGGCGGGGCAGTTCGGGCTTCGCATCCGCGGCTGCGAAGCGATGGGCTGCGGCGGCATAGGCGCGCGGCGCGTCGACAACGGCCCGGCCCAGCACGAGGGCACGGACATAGTCCGCCGCATCGGGGACCCGATGCCGGCGATGTTCGACGGAACGATAATCGGAATCGATGACAAATACGGCGGCGTGCTGCAAGGAATGACTATACGGAACGACAACGGCACAACCAGCTATTACGGCTATGTGCTCGGGACGCGCAGGGTCGGCGACCGGCTTCGCGCGGGCGACATCGCGGCATATTCGCAGGACTTGGAGCGCTATTCGGAATATCGCGGCGTGCCGAACCACACGCACTTCGAGCTCTGGACCGGCGACAACCGCAGCCGCGGCGACCTGGTCAATTTTCAGAATCTTTTTTAATTGAACGGGCGCCCGTTTTGTTTTAACATCGCCGCGTGGGCGTGAAAGAAATCATTTTATCCGAACTGGACGCGATAGAGGCGGGCATCCTGAAATTGCAGGGCTCGGAAACGGCGGCGAAAAGACAAACCGACCTTGAAATCGCGGTGCTGAAAAAACAAAAGGGCGACGCGGGGCGCCTTGTCGACCGCGCGCTCGGCATATTAAAGGCGTTGCAATGAGCATCGTCAACATCA
>JAISGC010000109.1 GCA_031263295.1 Rickettsiales bacterium | reverse complement strand
TTCAGACGTGTGCTCTTCCGATCTAAATATCGCCGACAATCGGATACCAGATTTTCAAGCACGATATGCAGATGTCGAACCACATCTATCCGAATCCTGCGGTCTATATCCCGCTGATGAACCAATACGGCGACTATATCTATGGCGACGAGAGCGGCAATTATTACAGCGTGGCCCAGGGCGTCGATCCCGGCGACGGATACTATCAGGTTTGTATGTCGCCCGAAGACCTGATGCTCGCGGCGTCCGACCCGAATACCCACGCGCCGGTTATCGATACTACGACGGGAGAGCTGATTACGACGCCTTACGATCCGCTGTTCTATGATATGTATCTGCCATGGGGCGTCGGGCCCGGCGAATGCGTGGTCATCGGCGGCGACGGAATTATCAAGGTCGACGGCATCACTCATATCTACAATACCACTTGGTCCGGAATATATCTTGGCGTCGAGGTCGAAAAGCAGATGACCTATGTCGACAGATTGCGCTTTTACGCGCAGGTGTCCAAGCCGCACTATCGCTCCGAGGGCACCTGGCCGAACCGCACGGACTGGCAGCAGAACCCCAGCTTTCTCGACGAAGGCGACAACGGCTCGATGCATTACGAGGCGGAGATGGAATATATTTACAAGTTCAGCGACCGGCTGGAATTGTCCGTCAAGGGCTCGTTGGAATACTTTCACATCGGCAAGGTCGGCGGGGATTTGTATGTCGCGGGATACAATTATTATCGTATGAACGACGACGGAACCTATGCCTTGCAGGATACGGACGGCGACGGCGTGGGCGACACTCCTATACTCGATTACCAAGAGCCTTATACCGAAAAGATTTCGGATTCCTTGCGCAATGCGATATGGCAATCATACGGCCTGCACTTCGGCGTGAAGTATGCGTTCTAGCATCTGCCCGAACATCCTTGACAAACTATATATTCGTATTATACTATGCCCTGGCATAATAAAATAATAGGAGCGCAGATATGAACGATCTGAAAGATTCTAAAACCGCAAAGAAACCGGGGCTGTTCTGGCTGATTAAAAACGGCGCGGACTATATCGCCGAATTGGAAGAGACAATTAAATACCAGGCCGATGCCATCGAACAAGCCAATAAAGATAGCCAAAAAGAAATTGAGATTGCGCGCGAGATGACGATTGCGGCCAAATATGTCATTGAATGCAATAACAATTTAAGGAAAGAGCGGGATGCTGCGTTGTCGGAGCTGGACGACATCAAATGCGAAAATCTTTCCCTTGCGACGCAACGCGACGCTCTTCGCGCCAAGAATAAGGCCAACGAAGAAGTCGAGCAATTCACCACCGAGATAAACCGCATATCTATGATGCAGGGCGAGGCAGAACAGCAACAAGCGTAGGCTGCGGGTTGTGTTCCTGTGCCAATTATAAACACTTATCAAAAACCAAAACAAAAAATCTCAACGAGATTTTTTGTCAGCCCCGCGCAGGCGGGGCTAGGGCTTTCAACCTTATAACAACGAACTTGTTTCACGGACAAATGTAAGAGTGAAAACAAGTAGTGTCTGAATGTAAGGTTCAGAACCCTATTCCCGCTTTCGCGGGAATGACAAAAAACTTCGTTTTTTGTTTTGGTTTTGTCAGTGCCACGCTTCGCCACCACCCCGTCATTTTTGCTGCGCAAAAATGCCACCCCTCCAAGGGAGGGGAACACTGCCCCTCCGCCCGTCGCGCTCCAGCGGGGCTTGGAATTGGCAAAATATAAGAATTATGAATCTGCTGATTTTATGCTATAATTATCGGTATGAATCAACGCGGGGGGGATTTTTCGCGGCGGAGTTTTCTGGCCATTGCGGGCGGCGCGGCGGCGGTTTTGTCGTTTTTTCCGCGCCGGGCCCTGGCCGCCGAGAACGAAATCTTCGCCATACGCACCGGGACCCAGCCCGGAAACAAGACGCGCCTGGTTATCGAGACCACGCAAAAGCCCAGCTATAATTTATCCTATCCCGACGGCCTGCTGGTCGTGAATATCAACGCGCGGTGCCGCGCGGCGCCGTCTATGACCGAGGGCACCCTGATAACCGGCATCGACGCGCGGGACAACCGCGTGGCGGCCAGCCTGAAAAAATCCATAGCGCCGATTCCGAACAATCAGATTCTGCTGTTGGAGCCGACGGGCGCGAACAAGTGGCGCCTGGTGCTCGACTTTGCGGCGGGCTCGGCGGCGGCCGCGCAAAAGACGGCGTCGGCCGCAACCGCGGCGACATCCAAGCCGTCGGGCCGCAAGCCGATTATCGTCATTGATCCGGGCCACGGCGGGAAAGACCCGGGCTGCATCGGCGGGAACGGGACGCAGGAAAAAGATATTGTCCTCGCGCTTGCGAAAAAGCTCGACGACCGGCTTTCGGCCGCGGGATACGACGCATCCCTTACGCGGAAAAACGACACATTCCTGAATCTCGACACGCGGGCCGGAATCGCGCAGAAAAAGAAGGCCGATTTGTTCGTCTCCATCCACGCGAACGCGAATCCGAAAAAGTCCGTGCGCGGGTTTTCGGTCTATACCCTGTCGCAGACGGCCTCCGACGCCGAGGCCGCGAAGCTGGCCGAGACGGAGAACGCGTCGGACAAAATCGAAATCGACGGCTTCGAGAAGTTCGAGCCCGAAATCCGCAACGCCCTGTCTTCGTTGCAGCAGCACTTGGTCGCCGAGGACTCGGTCGCATTCGCGCGCAAGATTCTGCGCGCGACGCGCGACGGCGGAATCGCGCGCGTCGAAAAGGCCCGCCGGTTCGCGCCGTTCGCGGTGCTCAAATCCCAGGTGCCGAGCTGTCTGGTCGAGGTCGGGCACCTGTCGAACGAGACCGAGGAAAAACTTTTGCGCAGCGCAGATCACCAGAATAAAATCGTCGCCGCGATATTCAAGGCGATAAGCGATTACGACTTCGTCGGATAATTGCAGATTGGCGTTTTTTTAGGGACTTATATGCAACGCTGGCCGAAACAAAAAATCTTGGGGTCGCAGACCCAAAAGATTTTTTGTCAGCCCCGCGCAGGCGGGGCTAGGGCTCTAAACCTTACATTCAGCCACTACTTGTTTTCACAATTACATTTGTATGTGAAACAAGTTTGTCATTATAAGGTTAAAAGCCACATTCCCGCCTGCGCGGGAATGACAAAAGTTTTTTTACAAAAACTTTTGTTTTGGTTTCGGCTGGCGTTGCATATAAATCCCTTTTTTTAATTTGACATAATTCCAATCGTATTATAGTATGTTCCGCGAGCCCGAGGACAATCGGGTTCGGGTCGTCAAAACCCCAATTCCAAGTTGTGGCCGCGCATCGACGCGGCGGATGGTTGAATCTTGGGGGTATCCGATGACGAAAGTTTCTGTTGTTGTTCCGGCTTATAATGTCGCGCCGTATCTGGCGCGGTGCTTGGATTCGCTGGTCGCGCAAACCCTGCCCGACATAGAAATAATTTGCGTCGACGACAAGTCGACGGACAATTCGCTTGAAATCGCGCGCGGCTACGCGGCGAAAGACAAGCGCATAAAGGTCATCGCTCTGCCCCAAAACGGCGGAGTCGGCGCGGCGCGCAACGCGGGCCTGGCCGCGGCGAAGGGCGAGTTCATTCACTTTTGCGACCCGGACGATTTCGTCGATTTGGATTTTTTCGAGAAACTTTATAATGCGGCGAAAAAGGACAATCTGGATGTCGTTCGCGGGAACTTCATAAAATATAATCTCGACGGCGGCATAGACCGCGGCGCGTCCGCGAAAAACGCGGCGATAACCAATCCGCTGTGCTATGACTACCACTGGATATTTTTATTCAAGAAAGATTTCCTCCGCAAGAATAACCTGAAATACGACGAAGATTTGCCGACGGGTCAGGATACCGTATTCATTATGCGCGCGATGAACGCATACGGGCGCGAAGTTCCGCAAATAATGGATGCTAATTATCATTACATCATCCGCGAGGACAGCCTGTGGCAGCATTGGCTGGGGCCGCGCAAAATCAAGTCGCGCATAATGGTCATCGAGCGCGCGATTGAAATAATAAACAAATGCGAATGGCTGGCGGACGAAGACTATGGAAATGTTGCGCGCACCCGGTACCGGCAGATTTTTGATTTTTTCTACCGCACGACTTCCGCGGAGTAGCGGCTTGAAATAGCGCGCGCCATGGTTCGCGTCTACAAGTCCATGCGGCGAACGGACGCGATGCGGGAAACATGGCCCAAACTGATTCCGTTTTTGGAAAGCGAGGACGCCGAAGGTTTGGCGGATGCGCTGACCTCGGGCGGCAGGGGCGGCGGAAAGAAAATCGTTTTCCGCCTGTTCGGAATGATTCCGCTTTTTCAATATAAAAAATCCGCCGACGGCGGCGGTATGTTCAGAATCCTCGGACTCCCGATAATTCAGGCCCGGCGCCGCGGAAGAAAAACGACGGCGAGGTTATTCGCGTTGATTCCGCTTTGGTCCGTAAAAAGAGGCTGGTGATGCCAGAGCCGAAAGTTTCTGTTATCGTTCCGGTTTATAATGTCGCGCCGTATCTGGCGCGATGCTTGGATTCGCTGGTCGGCCAGACGCTCGGCGACATAGAAATAATCTGCGTCGACGACAAGTCGACGGATAATTCGCTGGCAATCCTGCGCGAATACGCGGCGCGGGATGCGCGGATAAAAATCATAGCGCTGCCCGAAAACGGCGGAGTGGCGAACGCGCGCAACGCGGGACTGGCCGCGGCGTCGGGCGAATACATTGGCTTTGTCGATTCGGACGATTTCGTCGACGCAGCATTTTACGAACGGCTTTGGTCGCGGGCGCGCGATTTTAACGCCGACATCGCGAAGGGCTCGGCCGTCCGGCTGGACGCCGACGGCCGCGAGACGCGATACGGCCCGGCCTTCGATAGGATTCAGGACAACAAGGCGTGGTTTTCATACGCGATGTGGAGCGCGATTTACCGCCGCGCCATGCTGGACGAAAAAGGCATCCGCTTCCCGGTCGGGATACAGATCGGCGAAGACACCCTGTTCCTGATGAAGGCGGTTTTATCCGCGAACGGCGTCGCCCCGTGCGTCGCGGCCCGCTATCATTATGTCGCCCGCAGCGGCAGCCTGTATCCCGAGAAATTGAGCGTCGCCCATCTGAACGGAATCGCGGCCGCCTTCGACGCGATAATCGATTTTATGAACGATGCGGGCACGGACGAGAAAACATACGGCATAGTCGCGGGCGAGCGGATAAACTTTCTTTTATGGTCCGCGTTTTGGCGCGCGGAAACCGACGAGGGAAAAAGCCTGGCGCTTCGGACGGCGATGCGGCTTTACAAAAATCTGAAATACAAGGGCGGCGTCGACGCCAAGTTCGCCGCGCTGCTGGGACGCGGAGACGAGCCCGGGCTGCGCAAGGCGCTGTCGTCCGGCGGGCCGGACCGCCGCCGGGCGCAAGACCGACACCAAGCGCTCGTCGATGGACACCCGGCGAAGAATCGAAACTTTGGCGCCCGCGCGCGGCGCCTTCGCGAAAATCACGCGCCCGCCGAAGTATGCATGGATGCCCAAATTATTGGCCGCCTCCTGCTCGGGCGTCGGATAGTTCGGCTCCCTTGCCGCGGGAACGACCGCGCAGTCGGTTTCGACGCCGTCGACAAACGCCCTGATGTCCGCCGCGCGGAACCATTTCGTGGTCGGGTCGATTAAAAACTCGGCCGCGATTCCGTCGGCCGCATAGGTTGTTTTATTCATAGTGATGCCTTTATGTTTGGGAATAAAAAAAGCGGCCGCGGCCGCCATTCATCTGTCGGATAGTATAGCATAAAATTGATTTCAGTTCAATTGAATTATTCCAGAGTCCAAACCAAAACAAACCACGAAGTGGTTTGTCATTCCCGCGCAGGCGGGAATAGGGCTTTAAGCCTTATAACGAAAAACTTGTTTCACATACAAAGATAATTGCAAGAGCAAGTAGTGTCTGAATGTAAGGTTTAGAACCCTATTCCCGCTTTCGCGGGAATGACAAAAAATTGCTTTGCAATTTTTTGTTTTGGTT
>JAISGC010000066.1 GCA_031263295.1 Rickettsiales bacterium | reverse complement strand
CGCCACTAATGAGCAATGAGCAGTGCGCAATGAGCAATAGGAGTTTGCCATTGCGTTGTCGCGCGCCGCCATTGCTCATTGCTAACTGCTCATTGCTAATTTGATTTTTCATAATTTTCCCCCCTTTTTGGAATGTAAAAACCGCCTGGTTCGGAGGCGGTCAGGGAGTTAAGAAAATCATATAGAAAAATGACCCCGCGAATCTTTCCGTTTCCGGTGTTGCATAACTCGCGGCTCCCCGACCATTTTGGGGAGAGGCATAAAAAAAGACGCCATTCCGCGCCAAGTTTTTATGTCGTTGCGGATCGTCGCGATTGCTCGCGGCGTTTCTATATGGGCTTTCTTACGGCCCCAAACCGGATTCCCGTCCAGGTTCACGGGCATTGTAGCAGAAAGGGAAGTTCGGAGCAAGGGGATTATCAATTCATAATTCATAATGCATAATTCATAATTATTTACCCCACCCAAGTTTTGCTAGGGCTCGCGCAATGCGCTCGCCAAGCAAAACTTTCCCGCCCCGCAAGCGGGGCAGGAGGCAGCGCAACGGCAGGCACCTAATTATGAATTATGCATTATGAATTATGAATTGATATTTCCCCTTTACATTTGCAAAAAAGTCTGTAAAATGGCGGCTATTCGGGGTGTAGCTCAGCCTGGTAGAGTGCTTCGTTCGGGACGAAGAAGTCGTAGGTTCAAATCCTGTCACCCCGACCATTTGTTATTATCTTGATTTTGGTAATATTTTATGGTATAGTATAAACTATGAAACGGTGGATTTTATCCGCCTTTTTTATTTCCAATTTTTACCAAAATATATGAGGATTCATTATGTCTGCCGACTTTTTTGTATTGCCAAAACCAAACTCGATTATAAAACAACAAATCGTATTGACTGCGTTTAGAATATGGCTTGCCGCCAATAAAAAGGCCAAGGAACTTGCCTAGATCGATCTGTTTGCCGGTCCGGGGGCTTATGAGGATGGAAGCTTTTCGATACCATTTCTAGTCCTGCAAGAACTATGCGCCAATTCTACGCTCGCCGGAAAATTCAATGTCTTATTTAATGATAACCGAAAAAAATATATTTCAAAATTACGGAAGGCTTTGAACGGTTTTAAGAATATATCAGATTTGAAATTACTGATGACTGCGTCAGAAACGATATCTAACCGATTGCCCGCGAAATTTACCGGTCTCAATCTAGATAATTCTTTTGTATTCATAGACGCTTGGGGTTATCAGGGCATCAACCGCGATTATATTCGCAGTTTGTTAAAAATGCCGAATTGCTCCATCGCATTGTTTTTTAATATAAATCAAATCCCAAGGTTTATCACTTCTAAAAGGTATGATTTTAAGAAATTATTCGGGAATGTTTTTGATAAAAACTCGATAAATAAAATTGAAAGTGATTATAGCAAAGTCCAAAGTGGATGCAAAGAGCGGTTTATGTTGGATTTATACATGTCTGGCTTGACTGCACGAATTAAGGATTGTTTTATTATTCCATTTCGATTTTGCCGCAACAGTAGCATGCGCACGAGTCATTATATGATCTTTATAGTTCGCTCGCAAAAACAATATGACGAATTGTCGAAAAAGTTGATACTAACCGCAGAATGCCCGTTGAAGCAATTCTGTCGGTCTCAAAAATGCAAAGAATTACGAATTAAATGTGCTCGACAAATGTGAAGCCGGTTCGTTATAATCGGCTTATGGGAAGCAGATCGCGCATTGAATGGACCGGCGCCACTTGGAATCCGTTGATCGGATGCACTAAATACAGCGCGGGCTGCGAAAATTGCTATGCCGAGCGCATAGCGTTGATGTTGCAGCGCCAGGGCAAGCCGGATTATAAAAACGGATTCGCATTAAACCTGCTGCCGGAGCGGCTTGAAGTCCCGCTGCATTGGAAAAAGCCGCGCGTCGTATTTGTGAACTCTATGAGCGATTTGTTCCACGACGATGTTCCGCTTGCGTTCATTCGACGCGTGTTTGATATTATGAACCGCGCCGACTGGCATATGTATCAAGTCCTGACCAAGCGTAGCGCCCGCATGCGCGAGCTGACAGAATCGGGCGCGGTTGTCTGGTCCGAGCATATCTGGCCCGGCGTTACAATCGAGGCGGACGAGTATCGCAATCGGCTGGATGATCTGAAAGCTGTGAAAGCGGCGCATAAATGGCTGTCGCTTGAACCGCTGATCGCGCCGGTGAGACGGCTTGATCTGGATGGAATCGATTGGGTGATTACCTGCGGGGAATCGGGAAATAACGCGCGTCCGATGAATATCGACTGGGTGCGCGATATTCGCGACTGGACGCACAGGCAAGGCAAAGCGTTTTTCTTTAAGAAATACAGCGAGCGCGATTTCAAGGATGCGGCCGACCGGCCGGCATTGCTGGACGGCGAGCTTTACAAAGAATGGCCGGAAATAAAAAGCGGCGCGCTTTCGTTATTTTAGACAGAAAAATTATTTACAAAGGCCGGAAGCGGAGTTATGATTGCGGAAAATCAAAGGAGTTATCAATGGAAAAAATCTATCTTGTCGTCGACGGCAGCCAGTCTGCGCCGAACATCCGCCATTCCCTGTTGTCCGAAGGATTTCCGCACGAGTCCATCGTCGAAGTCGAGCAGGCGGACCCGAACCTCTATGATAAAATCAAGCGCGATGCCGACGCTGGCATTGCGAAGGGCGTTATCGTTTCCGGCTCGCCGCGCAGTGTTTATGACGCGGACGCAACCCATCTGGATAAACGGATTTACGACCTTCCGATAAAGAAGCTGCTGATATGCTATGCGTTGCAGGATGTGGCGCACCAACTGGGCGGCGCGGTGCGGCCCGCCGACAATCGCGAGAATGGCGTCGAGCGTCTGAAAATTATTTCCGAAAATCCGCTGGCCGGATTCAATCTGGACAATAGCGATGTCGTCGCGAATCACGGCGACGAGGTTTCCGCAGTATGGCCCGGCGCCGTCGTAACCGGTCGCACGGACAAGAATGCAGTCGCCATGGCCTATGATGAAGGGCGCCAAATCGTCGCGGTTCAGCCGCATTTTGAGATAAGCGGCGAAAAGGTCCGCGGCGCATTCTTCCAAAGCTTTCGCAAATGGACGGATTTCTCGGCGCGCGAAGAGTTTTCTCCGGCCGCGATTGAAAAATATTTATCGCGCGACTTGGCCGAGAATTTCCCCTTGGCGCCGGGCAAAAAGGCGATGGTCGCATTGTCCGGAGGAGTTGATTCCACCGCGGCGGCCGCCGCCGCGATAAAGCATTACGGCCGCGAAAATGTCGCGCTGGTTTTTGTGAACACTGGTCTGCTGCGGCGCTATGTGCCGGAAAAAGACGGCGGCGATTTCGGACACGAAACCGACAAGTTGCTGACGCTGATGCGGGACCAGTTCGGCAAAGTTATAGAGCTTGACGCGTCAAATCGGTTCATCGACGCGCTCCGCTCGGCCGACGGATTCGACAATCCCGAAACGAACAAGGGCCGTCGTCAGATTATCGGAAATCTGTTCGCCGACATCTTCGCGGACTGGGCGGACGGGCAGGGCGACATTCAATATCTGATTCAGGGAACGAACCAGGCCGATCGCCAGGAATCGGGCAAGGGTCGCGGGGGCTCCGGTCGGATAAAAACGCATCACAACGAAGTGCCGTATTTGCGGACGCGTCTTTTGCAATCGGGCATAAAAATAGTCGAGCCGCTGACCTGGCTTTACAAAAATAATATCATCGCGCTCGGTCGGCACCTGGGGTTGAATATGGAGCTTTACAAACAGCCGCCGTTCCCGGGCCCGGGCCTCGCCGTCCGCATAGACGGAGAGGTCGGCAAAGAGTCCTTGGATTATGTCGGAAAAATCGACGCAATCTGGCGAAATCATATCGAGGCCGGAATAGCCGACGGACGCATTCCGCCATTGGAAGTCGGAATGCAGACGCGCCAATACTTCGCGGCGCTGTTGAACACCGCTATCCGGCGCAAGCCGATAGAAGGTGAGGCCACGCCGCAGGCAAAGGCTCTTTTGGCCGAGGCGCGCGAGATATTTTTCAACTGGGTTGCGGGCGCGAAGGATACTGCCAATCTGACCCGGGCCTATGTCGTGCTCTGCAATACCATCTCGACAACGGGACAGAAGGGCGACGGACGCGTCGACGGATACCAGATAGAGGCCAGGCTGTTCGACCAAGGCGGTCGGCCGGCAGATATTTCGTGGGCGCGGCGCGAAAGGCTGGCCAACGACCTGATGGGACTGCGCGATATAACGCGGGTTTCATACGCGTTGAATCTGCCGCACAAGGTGCGCGCCAAGATAGAACTCAATTCGATCGACACGCGCGACTTCACTTCGTTCAGGTCGACCGATGTTCCGATGTCCGTTCTGGACGCCGTCGTTCACGATGTGAAAAAATATTTCGGAGACTTTGTTGCGCTGACAATAGCATACGGCGGCAAACCCGGCCGCACGACCGAGCGGCACTGATAATTTTTAATCGGATTATTATTGCAAAATGCTTATTTGTCGCCAAACCACGCCAAGTGCATTTTATTCATAAAATCTTTCGAAAGCTCCACTCCTGATGCGTCTCCGATTATGCTATCGATGCCGCATTCCGGACAGATGGCGGTTTTGCTCCCGCTTGGCTCGGTTATAAAATCAGTTATCGCGTCCGCAGATAAAAGTTTGCCGCAGTAAAAGCATCCGCAGACTTTACTTTGTTTTACGGCCTGCCAGTTTCCGAGGCAATGCTCGTGAGCGTCTTTATAAGTCTGCGGAATCGCGGCCATGGCGCCGGTGTATGCCGTTTCGAATGCTTCCGATTTAATTTGAGATTTTGTTTTATCCGTCATGGCCGATGCCTTTTTATGCGCGCATCATACAAAGTTTTTTGCAGAATGCAAAGACTATCACCGCCGGGTGGTCATCATATTGTAGATTTCGTGGGCCAGCAACTGCGCCACGGAAATGCGGCGAGTGTTCGGGAGTTTATCGGCGGCTTCGTTCGCTATCGTGTCGGTCGTTATCAGTTCTTTCAGGGCTGAACCGGCAATCGCATCCAGCGCGTTTCCCGAGAACTCGCCGTGCGTGGCGTATGCCCGGACCGATTTCGCGCCCCTTGCATAGAGCAGGTTCGTGCATTCTATCAATGTGCCGCAGGTGTCGGCGATGTCGTCGGTCAGAATCACATCCTTGCCCTTGACCTCGACATCGTCCTCGCTGACCAGCATCATTTGCTTTATCTTGTTCGCCTCGGTCGCGGCCTTGCCGCGCTTTTTATAGCAGAACGCGTTGTCCAGCCCCAGCCGGTTCGCGACCGCCCTCGCGCGCGGCTGGCCTCCGTAATCGGGGCTGACGATTATCATATTGCTTATCTCGTAATTCTGGCGGATGTCGTTCGCGAACAAATCCGAAATCTTGACATTCTTAAAGGGCCTGCGGAACGCGTTCATTATCGACCTGTTGTGAATATCCGTCGTAATCAGATGCGTGACGCCCGCGACTTTCAGCATATTTATCACCAGCGCCGCCGACAGCGGAGCGCGCGCGTCCTCGTCCGTGTGGTCCTGGCGCGCGTATGCGAAATACGGCGAGCACAGCATTACCTGCGACGCCCCGTTTAGTTTCAGCGCGTCCGCCATCAGCAATTGAAACATCAGATTGTCGTTGACCGAGTTCGCCGTGGCTTCGGCGTTCCCGAAACTGCGCGCGGTGCTCTGGATTATGACCGCGGTCTCGTTTCGGACCGAGCTCGGATACTCGACATAGCATTCCCCGTTGGAGAACTTTTTAATCACTATGCCGCCGGACTGCTCGTGCAGTTCCTTGATGATTTTGTCGGCGAGGATCGGGTTGCTGTTCCCGGAAAATATATTCATTTCGTTTCCTTTTGTCGCCCTCTCCGAACGCAGTATATAAAATTGACAGACCGCGGGTCAAGGTGCTAATATTCCCGCATTACAAGCGATTACAAAGGAGACACCTATCGCAAACTTTAACGACCGCAGGCGGGATCTCGGCCCCCGCACAAATCACCGCATAAACGCGAAATCCGTTCAGCTTATCGCGAACGACGGGCGAAACATAGGCATTATGCCGACCGCCCAGGCTTTGTCTATGGCTATGGAGGCCGGGCTCGATCTCGTCGAGATAAACGGCGCGAACATCCCGCCGATTGTGAAAATTATGGACTTTGGAAAGTTCAAGTACGAGCAGAAAAAGCGCGCCTCCGAAAGCCGCAAAAATCAAAAGTCCGCCGAGCTGAAAGAAATCTGGATGGCGCCGTTCATCGACGAAAACGACCTTTCCATCAAGATGAAAAAACTCGAAGAGTTTCTGGCCGAAGGTCATAAAGTAAAAGTGTCGGCGATGATTCGCGGCGATAAAAAAGTTCTGAAAAACCGCGACGCGATTTTCGCATTGTTCGATAAAGTCATCGCGATGCTCGGCGACAAAATCACGCTCGAAAGCAAATCCCGCCCCGACGAGTTCCGCAAATCGATAATCGTCGCCCCGGCTGTGAAGAAATAAAATATTCCGGAGCGCGATATGCAGTGGTGGCTTTTTCTTTTGGCATTCTTGCCGCCGATATTGTTCGCGGTTGGAAATCTTTGGGAAAGCCAGATAAGCAACGGCGTTTTCAAGTATTGGAAATCGTCCAAGTTTTATTCCGCGGCCACAAATATGCTGGTCATTCCTCTTTTGTTCCTGTTCGGCGACGGCCCGCGCATGGCCTGGTCCGCGGGGATTATGCTGGCGGCCGGATATGTCGCCATACAAATGTGTTGGAGCTGGCTGTATTTCTATGCGCTCCGCCGCATCGATGTCTCGACGGGTCAGGCGGTCTGGTCGCTGGGCAGCGCGGTGGTTCCGGTTTCGGCCGCGACTCTGTTCGGCGAGGCGGTGGGCGTTGGTCTGGCGCTCGGGTTCTTTCTGGTGCTTGCGGCGTCGATAATAATGTGCGTCGACGATTTCAAGCGGCCGCGGCTCGGCGTCGGATTCTTTATGATGCTCGCGGTTTCATTGATGTATTACGGCGGCATAATGGTCGGCAAGCAGGCGCTGCAATCGATGTCGTGGCCCAGCTTTTTCTTTTGGATTCTTATAGCGGAGTTTTTGGTCTCGATGACATTCCTGATTCCGAAAAAGTGGCGCGCCGGGATAGTCGGCGATTTCGCGCAATATAAGAAAAACTTCGCGATGTTTTTCGGATACGAGTTTATGCAGTTCGGCCTGTTCGCGGTGTTTCTGTTTTTGCTGGCCACGATACCGGTCGTCGTCAAAGAGGGCGTCGCGAACACACAGCCGCTGTTCAACCTGGCGTTCGCATGCCTGCTCGCGAGGTTCGGATTAAAGGGTCGGATACGCGAGGATTTGGCGCGGGGCGCGGTCCTGCGCAAAGTCGTCTGTATCTTCGCGATGATCGCCGGATGCATGATGATGGTGTTATAGCGATTATTTGACGCGGCTCCGCGAAGCGGCGCCGGGTTTCGTTCAGAACTTTTTTATATCAATAATTCTTGCCGAAATATCCCCGGCCGGGATGCGGATAATCCGCGTCTCGCCGACCCTCGCGCCGAGCAGCGCCGCCGCGAACGGCGTCCTGTAATTATAAACGCCCGCGGAAATGTCTTCTCCGCCGACCGGAACAATGCAAATCTCGCGCAGTGCCCCGTCAACTTCGATAATGGCCCGCGTCCAGATTCCGACGCAATCCGGGCCGTTTGTTTGGAGCGCCGGCCGCAGCCGGCGTTCCGGCGGCGGACAAACCGCCGCGCATTCTATTTCGCGCGCGACGACGCGCAGTTCGGACTTGGCGATTGATTCCTGACGCGCGGCCTCCTCATACGCGAAGTTGTCGTGCCATGTATTCGTGTCGCCGTCGTATGATTGGATTTTTTCGCGCTGGGCCTCCGCGACGCGATTCTGCAACGCGCGCGATTTGGCCCGCAGAGCGTCCAAATATTCCGCGGTTATTAAAACTTTCTGCGTTTCATCCATAGCGTTTGATTATGCGACGGCCGTATCCCCGGGCGCTTACTTGATATTGCACGCCCGCTTTAATCCCGCGACATCGATTTGGATGCCGTTGATTCTTTCGAGATATTCGACGCGGCGCGCAAGATAAACCGCATTGCCCAATAATTTCGCACGCGCATCCCAGACGGCATCGTAAGCTTTCTTTTTCGCAATCTGAATCTCCTCCCAGTCCGGCTCGGCTTCGCGCGGTCCGATGCCGTCGTCGCCGTCGAACCGAAGGCCGCCCACAATCTCACCCGATTTGATAAAATCCTGTTCGTCCGGCTCGCGCGGGTCTTCGAGGACTGCGCGGTCGGAGTTAAACATCTGCCGATAGACCTCCGGCGGGTAAAGACGATAGTCGTAAATATATGCGGTTTTTTCGGCATTGGCGCGGGCGCCCGCCAACTCGGCCGCGGACACCGGCTCGCCGCCATGTTTCAGATTTTTTGCATCCGTACCCCGCCCGAACAGCCGTTCGATTTCTTCGGAAGTAAATCCCATGTCACTCATGATTGTTTCCTTTTTTATACGAGATTTATTTCGCCCCGCTTCGCCCTTCGGGATGCGTAGTGCACTCAATTTTACAACGCTCGCGCTTCGCGCTCGCTTGAAAAATTGGTGGTGCCCGCAGCAAGAATCGGACTTGCACCTGGTCCTTACCAAGGACCTGTTCTACCACTATACTATGCGGGCGGCGGATGCGATTATAAACCACGCGCCCGCGGAAATCAACATTATATTTATGGCGTCGGCGGATTGGCCCGCGCCGCCTATAACGCCCCGATTCCGGTCAGCCAGCCGCGGACCAGCGCGTTCACCTGCTGGGTATATTTCGGCTGGCGCTTCAATGCGTTCAGGATGTCCCCGTCGATGCGGAACGACACGACGCCCTTGGTGATTTCCTTTTTCGGCCGGCCGGGCCGCGTCATATACGCGCGCATCGTCTGCGTCCAGCGCGGCGGATTCGGGAGTTCTTCATCGCGTATCGCGCGTATGCGCCGCTTTATGTCGCGCGTCAATGGGCGGCTTTTTAAGATTTCGGTTTCAGTCATCTTTACTATCGCCATAATACAAGTCCTTTTTCTTTTTGCTTATCGGAAATACCGATATTATTCTGCGCGCTTCGTCGCGAAGCGTATAGCACACGCAGAACAGGCGCCCGCGAATCATTCCGTATGTCAGATACCGGGGTTCGCCGTAGTCTTTCCTGTCGTCTTCGACTTCGGTTCTGTTTTTATCGCGGAATACATATACGGCCAGCGAAAGCGGGAACCCGTGCTTGGCGATGTTGCTTTCGTTTTTCTTATTGTCCCACTCATATTCCATATGCGATTCCTTGTGCTATAATTGTAATACGAAAAGTCGGCAAAGTCAATCTGTTTTACGATTGACCCGGCGCGGGGGATTTTGCTAGGCTGGCGCAAGTGAGGAAGGTTCTCGTATTTTTTGCGATGTTGGCCGCTGTCGCGCGCGTGGCCGTTGCGGCGGACTATAACGCCGTCCTAGTTGCCGATATGGACTCTGGCAAAATCATTTATGCCGAGAACGAAAACGATCTGAATTATCCCGCATCTTTGACCAAGATAATGACGCTTTACTTGACATTCGACGCGCTCGAACACGGGCGGTTGAAGCTGGACCAGAATCTGATTGTTTCCAAGGCTGCGGCCGCGGCGAGCCCGGTCAAAATAGGCCTTTCCGCGGGCAGCAAGATTTCCGTCGACGATGCGATAAAGGCGGTCGCGGTTTATTCGGCGAACGACATAGCCCGCGTCTTGGCCGAAAATCTGGTCGGCGACGAAGGCGGATTCGCCGCAATGATGACGCGCGTCGCCGCGCAAATTGGATTGAAGAACACGAACTTTTCCAACGCGTCGGGCCTCGCGGACGATGACCACATCTCGACCGCGAAAGATATGGCCTTGCTCGCCATCGCGGTCCGCAAACACTATCCGCAATACTGGAAATATTTTTCCATTCCGTATTTTCACTACAACGGCCGGTCGTTCAAGAACGGCAACGGATTGCTCGGCGTCTATGACGGATGCGACGGGATGAAGACCGGATTCACGAACCAGTCGAAATATTCCCTGATTGCGACTGCGACGCGCGGCGGGCGGCCGCTGGTGTCGGTGGTTCTCGGCGCGTCCAGCAAGCCCATGCGCAATTCGGTCTCCAAGGGCCTGCTCGATTTCGGATTCGGCGGCACGAAGCAGTTCGCGACCGACCGCGCCGCGGTTTGGAGCGACGAGCCCGACGAGGGGCCTGCGGCCCCTTCTGCCCTACCGTCGGTTCCAGCTACAAAACCCGTCTATGATGTCTCGGGTTCCGGCGGACCGAACGCGGGCGGCGCGGGCGGTCAGTTCGGCGCCTTCGGGGACGAAGTCGCGGCCAAGACGCAGCAAA